>JBKEBR010000025.1:0-4158 GCA_047973285.1 Oscillospiraceae bacterium
CATCTGCCCTGCCGCTGCCTGCCCCCGTTGCCCCCGCCGCAGAGCCTGCCCCTGCCGGGCAGGGGCAGGCGCCCGAAGGGCCTTCCGCCCTGCCGCCCCTCTAACGCAGGCCCGCCCCGCCGTATACCGGCGTTTTTACGGTTTTTCCTTTGCCGCAGGGCCCCGGCTGCCGGTCAAGCCCGCCGGGCAACGCAAAAAACAAGGGCCTTTTTCTTTGCTGAAAAAGGCCCTCATTTATTAAAAGCGCCGCCGCTACCACACAAAGCAGAGCCTTATTTGTTTACCCACACCGGCGCGCCCTGCCGCAGAGATTCCCCTGCCGCCAGGCCAACCAGCGTGGCCTGCAGGCCGTCTTGAATGCCAACAGGCACATTTGCCCCGGTTTCAATTGCCTTTACAAAATCCTGCATTTCGTTTGTAAACGACTGCATATACCTTTCCAAAAAGAAGTACAGCGGCTTTTCACCGTGCACGCCGTCGGCATCGCTTACCACCGCGGTGGAAAGGGTGTCGTTGCCGGTGGCAACCTGCCCCTTGCTGCCAAATACCTCGGCGCGCTGGTCGTACCCGTAGGCCGCCGAGCGGGAATTGTCGATGACCACAAGGGCGCCGCTCTCCATGGTAAGGGTAATAATGGCGGTGTCCACATCGCCCGCCTTGCCAATTTCGGGGTCTACCAGCGAAGCCGCGTCTACGTATACCTTTTTCACCTCGCTGCCGGTTAGGTAGCGGGCCATGTCAAAATCGTGAATGGTCATGTCCAAAAACAGGCCGCCCGAAACCTTGATATACGAAACGGGCGGGGGGGCCGGGTCGCGGGAGGTAATTTTCACAATGTGGACATCCCCAATTTTGCCGCTCAGCACCGCGGTGCGCACCGCCCGGAAATTGTGGTCGAAACGGCGGTTAAAGCCCACCTGGTATTTAACCGGGTTCTTTTCAAGGGCCTCCACTACCTTTTCAATTTCGGCGGGGTCCTGCGAAATGGGCTTTTCACAAAAAACATGCTTGCCCGCCTCAATGGCCTGCACCGAAAGCGGGGCGTGGGTGTTGGTGGAGGAGCAGATTAAAACGGCGTCTATTTCCCTGTCGGCAAAAATATGTTCCGCCTCGGTGTAGCAATGTTGAATTCCAAGTGAGGCCGCCCATTGCTTTGTTTCTTCATTCATAAATGGGTCGGCAATGGCTTTAATGCTTGCGTTGCCCATATACTGGGAAATGCTGTGGGCATGTACCCGGCCTATACGGCCCGCCCCTATAATACCCAAACGAATCATGGCGTTACTCTCCTTTTTCGGCCCTTGGCCGGTATGTTCTGTGTGTAATATACCATTCCGGCTTTTATTTATCAATTGTTAGCAGAAACTTTCTATACATTTGCCAGATTTTGCCGTTCATTTAACCCAATTTGCCCAAAACAGCAGCAGATACAATTGCTTTTGCCGGTTTTAAAGTATACTTTTCTTCCCTGTTTACAGGGCAAATGCTTTGTTGCCAAACAGGCTGGCGGCAGGCCATGGGCTGTGGAATTGCCCGGCGGCAGGGGTGTTTTCTGCATTTTCACCGCGTTATAAGGCCCCAGCCGGCTTGTTTTAATTTTACAGCGCATTTTTCTGTGCCGGGCACAGCCAGCGGCTTTTTGTAGGTTTCACCAAAAAAAACTTTTTTACAGGTATTTTTCTCCAATCTTTTCAAATTCAATTGACTCGCTTTCACATGAATGCTATATTTTTGTTAAGTTAATCAAAATATGCAAAAATATACTAATAACATACCACATTCATGAAGGAGACCACAAATGGCACTGGCAAAGCTTTCCGAATTAACCGCCCTTGCGGAAAAGGGCAACTATGGCATTGGCGCGTTCAGCATTGCCAACATGGAAATGATTATGGGGGCGGTGCAGGCAGCCGAAGAAACCGGCACCCCCATTATTTTACAGGTGGCCCAGGCACGGCTGCCATATTCCCCCTTGCGTATAATTGGCCCTATGATGCTGGCGGCGGCCAAAGCCGCCAAGGTGCCGGTTGCGGTGCATCTGGACCACGGGCAGGACGCCGAAACCGCCCTTGAAGCCTTGCAGCTGGGCTTTACCTCGGTTATGATTGACGCCTCCCTGCTGCCCTTACGGCAAAACATTGCCAAAACCCGCGAAATTGCCGCCCTTGCCCGGCAGTACGGCGCCGATGTGGAGGCTGAAATAGGCCGCCTTGGCATAGGGGAGGACGGGAGCGTGGAAGGCGCCCGGCTGTACACCAGCCCTGACGAAGCCCTGGAATTTTTCACCCAAACCGGGGTAGATGCCTTGGCGGTATCTTTTGGCAACGCCCACGGGTTTTACACCACCCCCCCTGTGCTGAATTTTGCCATTCTGGAGGAAATTCACAAAAGGGTGCCCGTGCCGCTTGTGCTGCACGGCGGCAGCGGCCTTACCGCGCAGGATTTTCAGAATTGCATTCGGCACGGGGTGCGCAAGCTGAACATTGCAACCGCCACCTTCAGCGCTACGGTGCAGGCCGCCGGGCAGTACCTGGGGCAGGCAAAGCAGCCCTCTTACTTTGACATGAATGCGGCCATGCGCCGGGAAATTTGCAGCACGGTTGGCAGGCATATTCATATTTTTCAAAACCGGCCGGAGTAAAGTTTTTGCCCGCGTACAACAAAAGCTGCCTGCTTGCAGGCTATTTACACGATATACAAAAGGAGATTGCCATGCTTTACAATTATTCCTTCAACCCAGCCGGTGTAAAAGAGGTTGCCCGGCAGAACCAGTTGAACCCCGATATGCTGATGGATGTTCGGGTGTACCGCCTTGCCCCGGGGCAAAGCCTTGCGGTGAACGACGCCCAAAACGAAACCGCCCTGCTGCTGCTGGAGGGCGAAGTGGAGTTTGCCTGGCAGGGCACGGCCCAAAAGGGCGAGCGCAAAAGCGTATTCGAAGAAAAGCCCTATGCCCTGCACCTGCCCGCGGGCTGCCCCGCCAGCGTAACCGCTTTGCAAAACAGCGAGGTGCTTTTACAGGCCACCCGCAACGCCGCCGCATTTGAGCCAAAATTTTACACCCCCGCCGACTGCACCCTGGAGCATTTGGGCGAAACCCAGTGGGGCGGCACCGCCGAACGGCTGGTGCTTACGGTGTTCGATTACAAAAACGCCCCCTATTCCAACATGGTGCTGGGCGAGGTAACCGGCTTGCAGGGGCGCTGGTCCAGCTATGTACCCCACAGCCACGCGCAGCCGGAGGTGTATTACTACAAATTTGACAGGCCACAGGGCTTTGGCGCCGCCTTTATTGGCGACGATGCCTACAAAATAACCGATGGATCGGCCAGCTGCATTCCCGGCGGGCTTGTTCACCCCCAAGCGGCGGCGCCCGGCTACCGCATGTACTATTGCTGGATGATACGCCATTTGGAGGGCAACCCCTGGACCGACCGGGTGGTAGACCCCGCCCACGCCTGGCTGCTGGATTTGTAAGCCCGTTTATTACACCATACAAAGGAGAACAAGCACCATGGCAAACATTCGCATGACCGTAGGGCAGGCCCTTGTGCGCTTTTTAGACAACCAGTATATTCTGGCCGACGGCCGGGAAGAAAAGTTTGTAGACGGCATTTTCACCATTTTTGGGCACGGCATTGTGTGTGGCCTGGGGCAGGCGCTGGCGCAAAACCCCGGGGGGTTAAAGGTGTACCAGGGCCGGAACGAGCAGGGCATGGCGCACACCGCCACGGCTTTTGCAAAACAGCACAACCGGCGCAAAATAATTGCCTGCGCCTCCTCCATAGGGCCGGGCGCCGCCAACATGGTTACCGCCGTGGCCCTGGCCAGTGTAAACAATATTCCCCTTTTGGTGTTTACCGGCGACTCCTTTGCCACCCGCCAGCCCGACCCCGTATTGCAGCAGCTGGAGCAGCCCTACGACCTTTCCATTACCACCAGCGACGCCTTTCGCCCCGTTTCCCGCTATTGGGACAGGGTTCACCGGCCCGAGCAGCTGATGACTGCCCTGATAAACGCCATGCGGGTGCTTACCGACGGCGCCACGGCAGGCGGCGTGTGTATTAGCCTGCCCCAGGACGTACAGGCCGAGGCCTACGATTTCCCCGAAAGCTTTTTGGCAAAACGCGTGCACCGCATAGCCCGCCCCCTGCCCGA
>JBKEBR010000026.1:0-1890 GCA_047973285.1 Oscillospiraceae bacterium
GCGAAGGGCGGCAAGCCGCCCGGCCCTGCCATTGCGCGCAAGGGCACCGCAAAAAAATGTGCCATGCGGGCAATGCCGCGCTACGAATGCGGCGGCCTGCGCTTTTGTGGCAAGTGCGCCCTTGAAGAGCAAAATTCATTTTGCCATGTGCATCGCCTGCGCCGCTTTTTTCCGCACAAGAGAGCAAAGGGCGGCAAGCCGCCCGGCCCCGCCATTGCGCGCAAGGGCACCGCAAAAGCCCGGCCCTGCTATGGCAAATGGCGCAGAATGTAAGGTCCGCCGCAAAAGCCCGGCCCTGCTATGGCAAATGGCGCAGAATGTAAGGTCCGCCGCAAAAGCCCGGCCCTGCTATGGCAAGTGGCGCAGGATGTAAGGCCCGCCGCAAAAGCCCGGCCTGCTATGGCAAGCGGCGCAGGATGTAAGGCCCACCGCAAAGGACTGCCCTGCGCGGGAGGTTCCATACAGGTACGCCGCCATGCCAAAGCCATATTGGGTGGCTGCAAAAAAAGGCATACCTTATAATACTGCGGGCTGTGTAGAGCCGGCCCCGCCGCGGCAAAGGCAAGTTAATGCAAAAAAAGCGGTGCGTCCGCCCGGGCCGCCCCGCCGTACAGCCAATATAATATGCCAACCAATACAATGCCCAACAGAAGGAGAGCGCCATGCTGCCATTTAAACTTACCCCCGCCTGCAAAGACTACCTTTGGGGTGGCACCCGGCTGAAAACCGAATTTGGCAAGGAAACAAGCCTTGCCGTTGTTGCCGAAAGCTGGGAGCTTTCGGCCCACCCGGCGGGGCCCAGCATAATTGCCACCGGCCCCCTTGCCGGAACAGACTTTGCCGCCTTTGTAAGCGCCCACCCCGCCGAATGCGGTACGGCCTACAAGGAGCAGCAGGGCTTCCCGGTGCTGATAAAGTTTATTGACGCGCAAAAAAGCCTTTCGATACAGGTGCACCCCAGCGACGAATACGCCCGCCGGGTAGAGGGGGAAGCGGGCAAAACCGAAATGTGGATTATTTTGGACTGCGCCCCCGGCGCCTTTTTGTATTTCGGCTTTGAGCAGCCCATTGCCAAAGAGGAAATGCGCGCCCGCATTGAAAACAACACCCTAACCGAGGTGCTGCACAAGCAGTATGTGAAAAAGGGCGACGTGGTGTTTATTCCGGCGGGCACCATCCACGCCATTGGCGAGGGCATTGTGCTGGCCGAAATTCAGCAGAGCAGCAACTCCACCTACCGCGTGTACGACTTTGGCCGCCTTGGCCCAGACGGCAAGCCCCGCGAGCTGCATGTGGAAAAGGCGCTGGACGTTACCATTTTGGCCCCGGCCAACCCCGGCGCCCCCGGCGCGGGCCCGCTGCCCGGCCAGCCGGGCGCAGCGCTGCGCCGCCTGGCGGCCTGCCCCTATTTCACGGTGGACGGCCTTGCCCTTGCGGGCGAATACACCCGCACCCTTACGGGCGAAAGCTTTGCGTCGGTGCTGTGTACCGGCGGCAGCGCCACCCTTGCCAGCGGCGGGCAAACCCTGCCGGTGCAAAAGGGAGACAGCGTGTTTGTACCCGCCACCGCGGGCAGCTTTGCCCTGCAGGGCGAGGGCGATTTTGTAATAACCGGGCTGTAAACGCGTTTCGCGGCGATGCCTGCCGCATACGGCAATGGATTTTGCACAATACAGCAAAACCACCGGCCTTGCCGGCGAGAGGCAAAGGGCTTTGGCGCACGGCCCTGCACAGGGCGAGGGCGATTTTGTAATAACCGGGCTGTAAACGCGTTTCGCGGCGATGCCAGCCGCATACGGCAATGGATTTTGCACACTACAGCAAAACCACCGGCCTTGCCGGCGAGGGGCAAAGGGAGTTGGCGCACGGCCCTGCACTGGGCGGGGGCGA
>JBKEBR010000027.1:0-3436 GCA_047973285.1 Oscillospiraceae bacterium
CCGCCGCAGGCAAAATGGCAGGCACTGGTTTTGTTCGGCTTTTGCAGGCTTGCCTGCCGCCTTTGCAACGGGGAAAGAAGGGCTTTGGAAAAACCAAGCAAGCCCGCCACCAGCAGGACCGGTGGCGGGCTTGCGACAGAAAACCACCCGGCGCAGTTGCCCGGGTGGTTTTTGTACGGTTTAAATTAAGCGTTGCCTTCTTCCTTCATTTCGGCAAAGCATTCGCTGCAATAAACAGGGCGGTCCTCACGCGGCTTAAAGGGAACCTTTGCTTCCTTATGGCAGCGTGCACACTCTGCAGTGAACATTTCGCGGGTGTTACGGCGGGCTTTTTGTGCGTCGCGGCAGGTTTTGCAGCGCTGGGGCTCGTTCTCAAACCCCCGGCTTGCATAAAACTCCTGTTCTCCTGCTGTAAAAACAAATTCCGCTCCACAATCTTTGCATGTCAGGTTCTTGTCTTCGTACATACTGCTAACTCCTCTGGATAATTTTTTTGCCCGCGGAAGGTTTTAAACCGACACCTTTGGTAAGGACCAACGCTCTCTTTTAAGCTACTGGGGCAGATATATTACCATGGGGGGAGGGTGCCCCACCACAGGTAACTACTTTAATTTGCGGCGCACACGGGCAAGGGCGTTGTCTACCGCTTTGGTGGTTTTGCCAAGCTTACGGGCAATTTGCTCGTAAGAAAAGCCGTCCAGAAACAGGGCCAAAACTTGTGTTTCCAGGGAAGAAAGCTTTTTTTGTACAAGGCGCAGGGTGGTGGAAATTTGCTCGCTTTGAATGGCCTCTTCCTCCGGGCCGGGAATACTTTGCCCTTCGGGAATGGGCACGCTGTGGTTCAGCGGCGCATGTTTTTTGCGGCCTGCCGCCCGCTGTGCCGTGGCAATTGCATTTTTAATGCAAACAGAGGCATAGGTGGCAAACTCCGCCTCCTCGGCGGGCCGGTAGGTTTCAATGGCGTTGAACAAGCCAATAATTCCCTCCTGAACCGCGTCCTCCAGTTCAAGGCCGGGCCGTATGGCACCGCGGGCGTACATTTGAATAACGGGCATAAAGCGGGCAATAACGGTGGCAAGGGCGGGTTCGTTGCCGCCGCGGGCCTGCTCCAGTTCGGTCAAGGTAGTATTTTTCATGCGGGGGTAATATCCTCTGTAAAGTTTCCATTTAATTGTAGCGGGCAAAAATATAAAAGTCAACACAAAAAACGGTATTTTCTATAAAAATTAGTATCGGTTGAAAATAAAAATGGTTAAAAAGTATAAAATTATCTATTGAAGAGGGCGAAACGGCTCAAAACCAAATTGCAAACCGCCTGTGCGGCAGGCTGCTGCACAGGGCTTGTGGCGGGGCTTTGCCTTGGGCGGGGCAGTGTGGCATTCTTTTAACAATTCTTGACGCAGCAAAGCCTGTTTGATAGAGTTAAATAGAAATAAAAGCCAAAAGCGGGGCGATGCACGCCGTTTTTACAAAGCGGCGCCTTTGCTGTGCCGCGCCGCAGGGCCGTGTGATGAGGAAAGGAAAAGGTGCGTATGCAGGAAAATTTTGCGCAGGGAGAGCAAAAGGAGGAACAGGGATACACGGTTGCCGAAGCCATTAAAGAGGCCAACCGCTGTTTGAACTGCAAGGTGCCGGGCTGCCAGCAGGGCTGCCCGATTTCAAACGACATACCGGAATTTATTGGCGCGCTTGGCCGCGGCAACATTGGCGAGGCGCGGCAAATTATAGCCCGCAAAAGCAACCTGCCCGCGGTGTGCGGCAGGGTTTGCGCCCACGAGCTGCAATGCGAAGGGCACTGTATTCTTGCCAAGGCAAACAAGCAGATTCGCATTGGCAAGCTGGAGCGCTTTATTGCCGACTTTGCCTATGAAATGCAAATTCCGCTGGACAAGGTGCCCCAAAAAACCCGGGGAAAGGTGGCGGTAATTGGGTCGGGCCCGGCGGGCCTTACCGTGGCGGGCGACCTTGCCAAAATGGGCTTTGCCGTAACGGTGTACGAGGCGCTGCACGAGCCGGGGGGCATTTTGCTGTATGGCATTCCCCAGTTTCGCCTTTCGAAAGAGGTGGTGCACCGTGAGGTGGTGCACATAGAGGCCCTTGGGGTGAATTTTATAACCAACAGCGTGGTGGGCCGCGATATTACGGTGGACGAAATGTTTGAGAAGGGCATGGATGCCATTTTTATCGGGTCGGGCACGGCGGTTTCCAAAGAACTGGATTTGCCCGGTAAAAATTTAAACGGTGTCATCCAGTCCTCTTACCTGCTGCGCATGAACTACCTGTACACCAGCGGGCAGCTGAGCCGCGAAGAGGTGCCGGTGCAGGTGGGCGATGAAGTGCTGATTATTGGCGCGGGCAATGTGGGCATGGACGCCGCCCGCACCGCTGTGCGCCTTGGCGCGGCGGGGGTAACCGTTTTGTACCGCGGCAAGGAAGAGAGCATTCCCGCCCTGCAGGCCGAATATACCGCCGCAGTGGCCGACGGCGTGAAGTTTGTGTGGGAAACCAGCCCCATAGCCTTTGAGGGAGACAATGGGCGGCTGTTTGGCCTGCAGGTGGAAACCGGCGGCGTACAGCGGGAGGTACCCGCCAGCAAGGTGTTTTTGGCGGTGGGCTCCCGCCCGGCCAACCGCATTGTTTCTACCACTACCGGCATTGATGTAGAGCAGGCGGGCTATGTGGTAACCAAGCAGCGCCCCTATGGCATGACCACCCGCAAGGGTGTGTTTGCGGGTGGCGACGTGGTACACCGCCCCGCCACGGTGGTGCTTGCCATGAAAGAGGCTAAGCGGGTGGCGCTGGGCATTGCCGAATATGTAGACGCGGTAAAGCTGTTGGAGCTGTGAGCCGGGCAGCAAACAGAACGGGGGCGGGGCATGGGTAAAAAATGGCGGGTGGCCGCGGGGGTTTGCGCGGCGCTTTTGGTGTTTGCCGCCCTGTATTTTGTGCACCCCCTGGCGCCCCTGCTGCTGCTGGCCTCTTTGCTGGTGCAGTTTCCCTTTGTGTACCTTTCCCTTAAAGCGGGGTTTGGCAAAAGCTACCGCCAAAGGGCCCAAAGGCGCTATGAGGAATTTTTGAAAACCGGGGATGCCGCCGCGTGGTTTTTGGCAGAACAGCGGGAGGCGGCGGCAAAAGAGGTTCGCCACTGGTCCCGCGCCGGGCGCTCGCTGCTGGCCTTCAACCTTGCCCGGGCCGCTTTTGCCGCCGGGCAAACCGAAGAAATGCTGGCGGCGCTGGGCCGGGTGGAGCAGGCGGCCCTGCCCCCGGAAGAGCGGCAGCAGTACAGCCAATTTATGGAAAAAATTGTAAACCCTTAACAAAGGTGTATGGCCAACCAGTATACAGGCAAAACCAATAAAAAGCAAAGGCCGCCCGCGGGCGGCCTTTGCTTTTTATTGGTTTTGCCTGTATACTGGTTGGCCATACACCTTTGTTA
>JBKEBR010000028.1:0-5624 GCA_047973285.1 Oscillospiraceae bacterium
CAATATTGAAGAAAATTATGCGGCCGGTATTCGCCCCATTACCGTTGCCACCACCATTTTAAAACCCGGCGGCTACGAGCGCATAAAGCAGCTGGCGGAAAAGCTGGAACCCCTTACCACCCGCGAATGGCTGGGCATTAACACGCAAAGCCTTGCCGCCCTTGCCGCCGATGTGCCGAACAAGGCGTTTTACCGCAAGGAAATGCGCCCGGTTGCCAGCCGCAAAACCAAGATGTCCCTGGGCCTGTACGACTGTTTCCAGGCGCCCTGCAAAAACGGCGGCTGCCCTATTGAGCAGCAAATTCCCGAATACCTGAAGCTGGTTGCCGAAGAGAAATACGATGAGGCCTTTCGGGTAATTGCCATTGACAATGCCAACCCCAGTATTACCGGCACCATTTGCGACCATGCCTGCCAGGGCAAATGCACCCGGCTAGACTATGATGAATCGTTGCAAATTCGCACCGCCAAGCTGCTTGCCGCCAACGCCGCCCAAACCGCCTTTACCGCTGCCATGCAGCAGGCGCCTTTAAAAACCGGCAAAAAGGCCGTTGTCATTGGCGCGGGGCCCGCGGGTATTTCGGCCGCCCTGTTCCTGCGGCGCAACGGCGTTGCGGTAACCGTGCTGGAAAAACGGGAAAAGCCCTTTGGCATTGTGCAGTACATTATACCTGAATTCCGCATTCCCCAAAGCGCCATCCAGCGCGACTTTGAAATGGCAGAAAAGGCGGGCGTCGAGTTCCGCTTTGGTGTAACCGCGCCGGTAAATGTGGCGGCCCTTCAAAAAGAATACGATTTTGTGCTGCTGGCCATTGGCGCCTGGAAAGAAGGCGCTGCCGCCGTGGAGGAAGGGCAGGAGCACCTGCGCGACGCTTTGGAGTTTTTGGAAGAAAGCAAACGCCAAAACTGCCATATTCCCCTTGGCCGCCGGGTTGCCATTATTGGCGGCGGCGATGTTGCCATGGACTGCGCCCGGGCCGCCAAACGCGCACCCGGTGTTGAAGAGGTGCGCATTGTATACCGCCGCACCCGCGACTTTATGCCTGCCGAGCCGGAGGAAATTCTGCTTGCCGCAGAGGACGGCGTTGAATTTACCGAGCTGCACGCCCCCAAAAGCTACGACGGCAAAACCCTTTGCTGCGAAGAAATGCAGCTGGGCGAATGGGACGAAAGTGGCCGCCGCGGCATTTTGGGCACAGGCAGGCAGGCAAGCCTTGCTTTCGACACGGTAATTTGCGCCGTGGGCGCCCGGGTAGACGGCACCCTTTTCAAAGAAAACGGCCTTTCGCTGGACGGCCGCGGCCGCCCGGTGGTAACCGCCGCCCGCGAAAGCAGCCTGCCCGGCGTATACGTAATTGGAGACTGCAAAACCGGCCCGGCCACCGTTGTGGCCGCCATTGCAGACGCGAAGTTTGCCGCCATAGACATTTTACACAAGCTTGCGCTGCCAAGCGATTTTGTGCGGGTAAGCCAGCCGCAGGACATTGTTTCGCTGTACAACCGCAAAGGCCTGCTGGCCCCGGCCCTTAAAAAGAACCCGGCCGACGGCTTCCGCTGCCTTACCTGCGACCAGCTGTGCGAGCTTTGCTGCGATGTTTGCCCCAACCGCGCCAACGTAGAGGTGGCCATTCCCGGCTTTAAGGATGTACACCAAATTCTGCATGTAGACGGCCTTTGCAACGAATGCGGCAACTGCGGCATTTTCTGCCCGCACAAGGGCAACCCCTACAAAGACAAGGTTACCGTTTTCTGGACAGAGGAGGACTTTGAAGATTCCGCCAACCGCGGCTTTCTGAAGCTTGAAAACAACCAATACCGGCTGCGCCTGGAGGATGGCTCCACCCTTACCTGCGCACTTTCCGACTCGCGCGTGCCCGCCCAGCTTGCAACCTTTATTCAAACTGTTGTAGAAAATTATTCCTATTACCTTGCCTAGTTTGCCTGCTGACAGCCTGGCAGAAAGAATACGCTTTCTGCCAGGCCAACAGGCTTTTGCCGTTTTGGCAAAAACAGGGCAAAATGACATTGAAATTGCCGCGCGGGCACCAGCTGCCCGCGCCGTATATAAAACCGAAAGGTGGTGCCCCCCACATGTACTCGCTCACTGTAAACGGCGTATCTGTAAGCTGCGGGGAGAATAAAAAGCTGTTGAGTTTTTTGCGGGATGACCTGCGCATTACCTCCGCAAAAGTCGGCTGCAGCGCGGGCGCCTGCGGCGCCTGCACCGTTTTGGTAGACGGCAGGGCCAGCCGCGCCTGCATTTTCAGCCTGGAAAAATTGCAGGGCAAAAATATTATAACCGTTGAGGGGCTTTCCCCCCGGGAGAAAGAAGTAGTCGCCTACGCCTTTGCAGAGGCCGGCGCTGTACAATGCGGGTTTTGCATTCCCGGTATGGTTATAAGCGCCAAGGGCTTGCTTGACCAAAACCCGGCCCCCGGGCGCCCCGAGGTTAAAAAGGCCCTGCGCGGCAATATTTGCCGCTGCACCGGCTACGTAAAAATAGAAGATGCCGTGCTGCTGGCCGCCGAGTTGCTGCGGGAAAACACCCCGGTGCCCCACCGGGAATGCAAAGGCCTGATTGGAGAGGATTTCCAGCGGGTAGACGCCCGGGAAAAAACCCTTGGCACCGGCCTGTATGTAGACGACATTGTGGTGGAGGGCATGCTGCACGCCTCGGCGGTGCGCAGCGCCTACCCAAGGGCGCGGGTTTTGTCTATTGATGCGGCGGCGGCCCTTGCCCACCCCGACTGTGTGGCCGTGCTTACCGAAAAAGACGTGCCCGGCAACAACAAAATAGGCCATTTGGCCTTTATTTCCGACTGGGACGTGCTGATTGCCGAAGGCGACATTACCCGCTATGTGGGCGATGCCATTGCCCTTGTGGTTTCGCGCCGCAAGGAAACGCTGGAAGAAATAAAAGCCCTTGTGAGCATTCAGTACGAGGTGTTGGAGCCGCTCACCTCCCCCGCCGCCGCCCTTGCGCCAAACGCGCCCAAAATACACGAAAAGGGCAACATTCTTTCTCACGAGCATTTGCTGCGCGGCAATGTGGAAGAGGCCCTTGCAAACAGCGTGCATGTGGTAACCCAGCACTACTCGGTGCCCTTTACCGAGCACGCCTTTATGGAGCCGGAATGCGCCATTGCCATGCCGGAAGGAGAAGACGGCATACTGCTGTACACCGCCGGGCAAAGCATTTACGACGAACAGCGGGAAGTGGCCCGCATGCTGGGCTTTGCGCCCGAAAAGGTGCATGTGCAGGGCAAGCTTGTGGGCGGCGGGTTTGGCGGCAAAGAAGACATGAGCGTGCAGCACCACGCGGCACTGGCCGCCTGGCATTTGAAACAGCCGGTAAAGGTTTTGTTTTCGCGCGGGGACAGCATTAAGGTACACCCAAAGCGCCACGCCATGGAAATGGATTTTACCACCGGCTGCGATGCCGAAGGTAACCTTACGGCCATGAAGGCCGTGGTGGTAAGCGACACCGGGGCCTATGCCTCTTTGGGCGGGCCGGTGCTGCAGCGCGCCTGCACCCATGCGGCCGGGCCCTACAACTACCAGAATGTGGACATTGAGGGAACCGCCGTATACACCAACAACCCGCCAGGCGGGGCCTTCCGCGGGTTTGGGGTTTCGCAAACCGCTTTTGCCATCGAAAACAACATCAACCTGCTGGCCGAAAAGGTGGGCATTTCCCCCTGGGAAATTCGCTACCGCAACGCTGTGCGGCCGGGGCAGGTACTGCCCAACGGCCAAATTGCCGATGATTCCACCGGGCTTGTGCCCTGCCTTGAAAAGGTGCGCGAAGCCTACGACAATGCCAAATTTGCAGGGGTTTCCTGCTTTTTCAAAAACAGCGGCGTGGGCGTAGGCCTGCCCGATACCAGCCGCTGCATTCTCTCAGTAGAGCAGGGGCGGGTACACATACGCACCAGCGCCGCCTGCATTGGGCAGGGGCTTGCCACCGTTACCACCCAAATTGCCTGTGAGGTGCTGGGCCTGCCCCCCGAAATAATGGTGGCAGAACCGCCCGACACCCGCCGCACCCCCAACGCGGGCACCACCACCGCCTCGCGGCAAACGGTGTTCACCGGCGAATCTACCCGGCGGGCGGCACAGCTGCTGCGAGATGAACTGGACGCGGGCAAAACCCTTGCCGCACTGGAGGGCCAGGAATTTTATGCCGAATACCTTGGTGTAACCGACCCTATGGGCAGCGACAAGGAAAACCCCATGAGCCACATTGCCTACGGCTACGCCGCCGAAGTGGTGGAGGTGGACGAAATTGGCCGGGTAAAAAAAATAACCGCCGCCTACGACCTTGGCCGGGTGGTAAACCCCAAAGCAGCCGAAGGGCAAATTGAAGGCGGCATTGTAATGGGGCTTGGCTACGCCCTTACAGAGGATTACCCGCTGGAGGGCGGCTACCCCAAGGCCAATTATGGTACACTGGGGTTGTTTCGGGCAACTGAGGTGCCCCCCATTGACATTGTAATGCTGGAGGGGCCGGGCCGCTCGGAGGTGGCCTGCGGCGCCAAGGGCGTGGGCGAACTTGCCACCATTCCCACCGCACCCGCAGTTGCAGGCGCCTACTATGCGCTGGACGGCAAGCTGCGGCCTACCCTGCCAATGGAAGACACCTTTTACCGGAAAAAGAAATAGCTTTTCACTGCAAGGCCCACGGTGAACATTCGAAGCGCCCCACGGCAAAACGGCTGCCCGGGCAAATACCCGGGCTTTTTCCCTTACGCTTTGCAGGGTTTTGCCTTTGGCCCGCGGCTGTGCCGGTAAAACTTTCCCAAAGCAGTAATTAGGAAATATTCTCAAAAAATCATATTCATTTTCCGCATATTTCTGTTATAATATTTTTGCAGCCTTTAAATACACAACGGCCAAGCCCAAAAGCTACGCCGCCTGTGAGGAGATATAGTATGGAAAATATATTGATACAAAATGCGCAAATTGCCACCAGCGCCGACGTTTTTGACGGCGATGTTTTGTTGCAGGAGGGCAAAATTGCCAAAATTGGCAGCCGACTTGCCGCCCCCGAGGGCACCCGCGTTATTGACGCCACCGGGAAAATTTTGATGCCCGGCGGGGTAGATGTGCACACCCATTTCGATTTGGATGTTGGTTTTACCCGCGCCAGCGACGACTTTTACACCGGTACAGTTGCCGCGGCTTTTGGGGGCACCACCACTGTTGTAGACCACATGGCTTTTGGCCCTAAAAACTGCCGCCTTACCCGCCAGCCCAAAGAGTACCACAAGCTGGCCCGGCGCGCGGTAATTGATTACGGCTTTCACGGGGTAATTCAGCATGTGAACGAAGAAGTGCTGGAGGATATGAAGCTTCTGCGGGACGAGGAGGGCATTACCAGCTTTAAAATTTACCTCACCTACGATTTCAAGCTGGAAGATGCCGATGTATTAACCGTTTTAACCCGCGCCAAAGAGCTTGGCCTTGTAATTTGCGCCCACTGCGAGGATGACGCCATGCTGGGTGCCCTGCGCAAAAAGTATCTTTCGGAAGGCAAGCTTACCCCCCATTACCACCCTTTAAGCCGGCCTGCCGAATGCGAGGAGGTTGCCATATACCGGTTTTTGATGCTGGCAAAGGTGGCC
>JBKEBR010000029.1:0-18512 GCA_047973285.1 Oscillospiraceae bacterium
AAGCCTTATCCATTGGCCCCCGCTGCAAAAAATAAAATAACAAAAAATAGGCTAAAAATAAAAGAAAATTATGTTGGCTGTTGGCTGTTGGCTGTTGGCTGTTGGCTGTTGGCTGTTGGCTGTTGGCTGTTGGCTGTGCCGCCTGGCCGTAGGGCAAAGGGCAAGTTGCCGGCCCAAAGGCGAAGGTAAAATACCCCCGCAAATGGGGAGAATTTATTTCTGGAAAACGATAGAAACAGGCGGCAACCCATGGCGGCCGGCGCCAGCACCAACCGGCAACCCGGCGGGCGGCAAAAAGCTGCAAAGCGCAATTGCTTAATTGCACGGCCCGGCAGAAAAGCCGAAGCAGGGGTTTTAAATTTTTGATGAAAAAGCTGCGGGCCAAACAGCCGTTGTACCGGTGGCGGCGGCATCCTTCTATAAGGCTTCGGTGCCCGGCAGGGCGCACACCACTTTTTACAGGTTATTCAGGGCGGTTTCCAGTGCGGCGCAGGCCGCTATTACGTCCTCCGGCTTTTTGCCGGCCAAAGCTTTTTTGGCGGCTTTTGTGGGTACATCCAGCGCCTCCTTCACAACCTTGTAGCGCTGTTTGTCTTTGCTTTTTTCCTGTTTTTGCAATTCCTCGGCCTGGGCCAACAGCTTTTGCAGCTGCCCCCGCGCTTCGGTTGCCTGGCGAAAGGTATCGTCCTCGGCGGCATATTGCTGTGCATCCTGAACGGCCTTTTGAATTTCTGCGTCGCTCATGTTGGAAGAGGACTCAATGGTAATCTCCTGGGCCTTGCCTGTTTTTAAATCTTTGGCGGCAACCTGTACAATGCCGTTGGCGTCAATGGTAAAGGTTACCTCAATTTGCGGCACACCGGCCATGGCTTTTTGAATGCCCTTAAGCTTAAATTTGCCCAGCGTTTTGTTTTGGCTGGCCCGGGGGCGCTCGCCCTGCAATACATGAATTTCCACAGCGGGCTGAAAATTGGCCGCCGTGGAAAACACCTGGCTTTGAGAGATGGGAATGGTGGTGTTGCGCTCAATAACATGGGTGCATATATCGCCCACGGTTTCAATGCCAAGCGACAACGGCGTTACATCCAAAAGCAGCAAGCCGCGTACCTCACCCACCAGCACGCCGCCCTGCAGGGCAGCACCTACGGCCACGCATTCGTCGGGGTTAACCCCTTTAAAACCTTCTTTGCCGGTAAGAAGCTTTACCTGCTGCTGCACCGCCGGAATGCGGGTGGCGCCGCCCACCAGCAGCACCTTGCCAATATCGCTTTTGGTAATATGCGCGTCCTCCATGGCCTGCTGCACAGGGGCGGCGGTGGCTGCCACCAAATGGGCGGTCAGTTCATTGAACTTGGCCCGCGAAAGCGTGGCGTTCATGTGCAGGGGCGTGCCTTTGTTTTCCACAAGGTAGGGCAGGTTAATAACGGCGCTCTCGGCAGAGGAAAGTTCTTTTTTTGCCTGCTCGGCGGCTTCCCGCAAACGGGCAACTACGGCAAGCTGCCCGGAAAGGTCGAATTTGTACTCATTTTTGAATTCGGCAACCAGCCAGTCAACAATGCAGGCGTCAAAATCGTCGCCGCCCAAGCGGTTGTTGCCCGCCGTGGCAACCACCTCAATAACGCCGTCCTTAATTTCCAGCACCGAAACATCGAAGGTGCCGCCGCCAAGGTCGAATACAAGTACCTTTTGGCTTTCCTCCTTGTCCATGCCATAGGCCAGCGCGGCGGCCGTGGGTTCGTTGATAATGCGCCGTACCTCCAGCCCGGCTATGGTGCCGGCGTCTTTTGTAGCCTGGCGCTGGGCGTCGGTAAAATAGGCGGGCACCGTAATAACAGCCTCGGTAACCGGCCCGCCAAGAAAGGCCTCCGCGTCTTTTTTCAGCTTTCCCAGCACCATGGCCGATATTTCCGGCGGGGTAAAGGTTTTTCCGTCAATTTTAATTTTGTAGGCGGTGCCCATTTCCCGCTTAACAGAAGAAACGGTGCGCTCGGCGTTCACCACGGCCTGCCGCATGGCAATTTCGCCCACAAGGCGCTGGCCGCTTTGCGCAAAGGCAACCACCGAAGGGGTGGTGCGCCCGCCCTCGGCATTGGGCACAATAACCGCCTTGCCGCCCTCCATAACCGCCATGCAGGAATTGGTGGTGCCAAGGTCGATTCCAAGAATTTTTCCCATAATGAAGTAAGCCTCCAATGTTTTATAGCGCTGGCAGCGCAAAGTGTTGGCGCAGCTTAGCAGCCGCGGCAGCAAAAAATACAAACTATTTGGGCAAGCAGCATTTGCAGCAGGCCGCGCCCCATTTTTTGCATGTCAAACCCCTGGGTTTGCCCGGCTTGCCGGTATGCAAAGCTGCCCTGCTGAAATTGTGCCAGCAGCTCCTGGTATTCCGGGTTGCCGGGTTCCATTCGCACGGCTTCTTTGGCGTGGTTTAGGGCCGTAACACGGTTGCCGCCGCCCGCGTTGGCAAGGGCGCTTAGGTAATGCCATTCGGC
This sequence comes from Oscillospiraceae bacterium, assembly GCA_047973285.1. GTDB lineage: Bacteria > Bacillota > Clostridia > Oscillospirales > Ruminococcaceae > JAAYCI01. Next base: position 2,493 of record JBKEBR010000029.1, read on the forward strand.
GTTGTGTACGGCTATTTGCGCAAGCATACGCAGGGCATTTTGGTACTGCCCGGCCTGAATATAGGCGCGCGCCTGCCGCATGGAGGGCGAGCCGCTTTGCCCGCTGCGCTGTTGCTGCTGCCACGCGTTTCCAAAAATATCCCCGAAAATGTCCTCAAAACCCCCAAACCCAAAGCCGCCAAAGGGGTCGTCGCCGCGGTAGGTGTAGCCCCGGCCGGGCTGGCTTTGCTGCTGCGGGCCATAGCTGCCGTCTGGCCGCTCGTAAGAGGTGCCGCCATTTTTTTGGGTTTTAATTTGCTCGTACGCCCGGTTTATTTCCCGCATTTTTTGCTCTGCGGCCTTGTCGCCGGGGTTCAGGTCGGGGTGGTATTTTTTTGCCAGCTTTCTATAGGCCTTGGCAACCTCTTCTTCGGTGGCAGAGGAGCTGATCCCAAATATTTTATACGGGTCTTCCATTTACGCAGTGGCTCCTTTTTTCTTCTGTGCCTTATATTTTTGCCAAACACCGGAATACAAATGGTTTTGTAGAAGGCCTTTGTCTTGGGTAAGGGGCAATTTTTCAAACTCGGCGGTGCACTCGGCCATCATGAGGGTAAGCATGGGTGTAAAATCGGTTGTTTGTGCCACAAGGGGGTTGTACCGCTGCTTTTTTATGTCTGCCTTCAAGTCGTTTACGGCATCCAGCAAATAAACAAAACGGCCAAGGGCCGCGCCCATGCGCCACAAAATGGGGGCATAGTCATCCTCCTGCCAAACAAACAGCGCCCCCAGCAATTCCCCAAAGCAATTGGCGGGCACATCCGGGTTCAGCTCGCCCGCTTTTTCCATTGCCCCAAGGCGCCGCAGGCAGCCGGTAATGGCGGCGCACTGGCGGGGGCTGGCGGCTTCTATGGCGGGCAAATGTTTTTCCAGCAGTTCGCTTTTCTTTTTGGCTATAAGGTTATGGTCGTCGTTCCAATCGTCCAGGCATTGGTAGTAAGCCAATATAATATTCATCTGCGCGGCATAAACCGTGGCCGGTGTTGCAATGTAGGGCTGCGGCTTAATGGGGTGGCGAATGCATTTTTTGCCGCCCGCGGTTTCCTCCGGCTGGTACAGCGAAGACAATAAAATAGCCAAAAAGGTCATGTCGTAGGTAAGGGTGGCGCTGCCGGTGCTGCCGTACTGTACGCCCAGCTGGTGGCAAAGGCCGCAATAAAATTTTGCGTACCGTTTTTTTTCCTCTTCCGGCAGCAAGGCAAGGTTTGCCGCAATATGTCCGAACATTTATGTTTCCGCCTTATCTGGTTTTAAAAAGCCTCTTTTTAAAAGATTCAACTGTGCGGCATAACGCAGCCGGGCCTGTTTGTAGTTGGCGGTGTCAAAAAAGGCTTTGGCAAAGGCTTCGCCGGTTAAAAGCATTAAAATTCTAAGCATATCGTTAAAATCTTCCTCAGTGCGTATATCCAGCAGCTGCCTGTTGATGTAGGGAAGAACTTCGGCGGTGAAACCGTCAAAGGCGCCGGGGTTGGCCTGCTGCCGCAAAAAGTTGGTATTCAGGCGGGTGTCGGAAAAAACATTTTTGAAAAATGCGTTCATTTTTTCTTCGGTAATAAAGGTATAGGTGAAATCAAAAACATCGAGAAACATCTCGAATAAATCGCCGCCCTTATGGGTAAGGCTTTGCAAAACATGCCGCTTAAACATTTTTCTGTAGTCCGCCATCAGGTATTGCAGCATGTCCTGCTTATCCTCGAAATATTGGTAAAAGCTGCCGCGGGAAATACCCGCCAGTTTGATAATTTGGTTGATGGAGACCTCCTCAAAGGGAACGCGAAAAAATTCTTCGTGAATGGCCTTCAACAGCTTTTGCCGCTTTTCCTCCGGCAGGTTGTAAAATGTTTGCGTCGGCATGGTTTTACTCCAGGTTAACTTTTCTTTTCAAATGAAGCGTGGCATTTTGGGCAGTGAATCATAATTTTGCCTCTCCCTTTCGGAACGCGCACCTTTTGCTTGCAGGTGGGGCAGGCATAAAACCGGTAAACCTTTCTCTGCTGAAAACGGGTTTTGGCCTGCCGGAACTTTTGCAGCACGCTTTCCTGAAGATGAAGGAAGGCGCCGTTCTCGCGCGCCCGCTTTTCCGTGCTGCGGGAAAGCATGCGGAAAATACAGAAAAACAGCAGCACCATTGCCAAAGAGCTTAAAAAAGTCCATTTTGTAAATAAGGCAATTACATACAAAACAATTGCAAAAATTGACAACGCCCGGTTTAAATTGTCTTGCCCGTAACGCCCATACATAAAACGTTGAAGCCATGCTCTCATTGCGGTTCCCCTTTTAGGAATGTTATTTTTGTATAAAATTGAATAGATATATAAGTTTATTGGCGCTGCGCCAGGTGAAGTTTGCCCGTGGCCGGTGGTGTAGGCTGTTGCAAAACCGCTTTTGGCAAGGCCGCAAAGGCGGCGCGGCATTGCGAAAGCCGCAACCCGGCTGCCCGCATAAAAAGGCTTTGTTGGTTTGCCATACGGGCCAAAACCGGCATGCCCGGCGCCTTGCCATGGCACAAAGAAAAATTGGCAGCGGTGGGCGCAAAGCGGCGGTAGGGGAAAAGAGCGCAGAAAATGGCAGCCCTTACCGCGCATGCCATTGCCCCTGAAAAAGAAAGAGGCCCTGTAAAAAAAGCGGAATATGCCCGCCGGGCCGGGTGGCACGCAAATAAATGACAGGGTGTCATATTGCGTTTTATTGTAAATAGCGCATTGCCGGGTGTCAATGCATCGAAGCAAACTTTCTCAAAACCTTCACAAGTAAAAAAGAAAGCGAAATAAAAGCTTGGCGCCTTTTCATAAGGTTTAAAAAAGGCAATAAAAAGGCCCTGCAACCACAGGCACCTCTGTTTTTTAAAATAATAAATAAAGAATAATTGGGGGTTATTTGGCTCATAACGAAAAGCCGGTTTTCAATGTTTTTTGCCGGTGATGCCAAATTTTGCTGTGCAAAGACAAACCGTATAAAAAGCATAAAACATCATGAAAATTATAAAAAACACAAGCAACACAAACAACACAAGCGGGCGGGGAATATTTCCCCACCCGCTTGTGTTATACGGCGTTTTTATTTTGTGGCCAGCATTTTGCTTTTGGTGGTGCGGTGCGGCTCGGGAATTTTTTCCGTCCGCATATTTTCCGGAATTTCTGTTGTTCCCAATTTTTTGGCGGTTTCGTAATACCAGCACTTGTATTCAATTACATTCAGCGTTTGCTGCAATTCCAGCATCTGCTGTTTTACCACCTTGCGCTGGTTATAAAACAGCTGCAACCGTTCTTCAATGGTTTCATCGCCCTGCATTATCATTTGAATAAAGGCCCGAATATCTTTAATTTGCATCCCCGTTTTTTTTAAACAATCAACAATCAGCAGCCACTCATAATCTTTTTCGGTAAAAATACGCATGCCGCCGTCTGAGCGCTGCACAAAGGGCAGCAGCCCTTGTTTATCGTAAAATCTCAGCGCAGAAGGGGCCACGCTAAGCATTTTTGCCATTTCCCCAACAGTATAAAACATTTTTATCTCTCCCATGTTCTTTTTGTGAAATTTTAAAAAGGTCTTGACTTAAAGTTGAGTTTAACTTTTAAAATATACTTTAGGCGGTATCAGCATAACAAAAATGCGAGAGGCTGTCAATTAGAAGCTAAAGAATGAAGGAAGAAAAAATGGACAAAAAAGAGCTGAGCGTATTCGAAGCCGGTGAAGAAAACAATGCCTTTGGTAAATATTTTACCGGCCAAAGCTACCTGCACATGCTTTCAAAAGAGCAGGTGGGACTTGGCAATGTAACCTTCGAGCCGGGGTGCCGCAACCATTGGCACATTCACCATGCAAAGCAGGGCGGCGGGCAAATTTTGCTTGTTACCGCGGGCAGCGGCTATTACCAGCAGTGGGGCCGGCCGGCAAAAAGCCTGCAACCCGGCGACGTTATCAACATTCCGGCCAACCTAAAGCATTGGCACGGGGCGGCGGCCAACAGCTGGTTTCAACACCTTGCCATTGAGGTGCCGGGCGTGGAAACGGCCACCGAATGGTGCGAGCCGGTGCCAAGCGAAGAATATGATGCCCTTTAAAAGAATAAAAGGAGAGAACAACAATGTTAGGGAATTTTAGCTACAGCAACCCCACAAAGCTTTATTTTGGGGAAAATGCACTGGCCTGCCTGAACGAGGAATTGCCAAAGTACGGTAAAAATGTGCTGTTGGCTTACGGCGGCGGGTCTATTAAAAAAAACGGTATTTACGGCCAGGTTGTGGAAATTTTAAAGGCCAACGGCAAAGAAATTTTTGAAGATGACGGTGTTATGCCAAACCCCACGGTGGAAAAGCTTTATGAGGGCTGCCAGCGCGCACAAAACGGCAAGGTGAATTTAATTCTGGCGGTTGGGGGTGGTTCGGTGTGCGACTATGCAAAGGCCGTATCGGTTTCGGCCCATTGCAAAACCGACCCATGGGAAAAATACTACCTGAACATGGAGGATGTGGACAACGAGGTTATTCCGGTTGGCTGCGTTTTAACCATGGTGGGTACCGGCTCTGAAATGAATGGCGGCTCTGTAATTACCAACCATGCACAAAAGCTGAAAATAGGGCATGTATTTGGGGAAAATGTTTTCCCGAAATTTTCCATTCTTAACCCGGCATTTACCTTTACACTGCCGCAATACCAAATGGTGGCTGGCTTTTTCGATATTATGTCCCACATTTTAGAGCAGTATTTTTCGGGCGAAGATGACAACACCTCTGACTATATCAGTGAAGGGCTGCTGAAATCTTTAATTCACTCCGCCCGCATTGCGGTTAAAAACCCAAAAGAGTATGAAGCCCGCAGCAACATTATGTGGGTTGCCACCTGGGCGCTGAACACACTGATTGCGAAAGGCAAAAGCACCGATTGGATGGTACACATGGTTGGCCAGTCTGTTGGCGCCTATACCGATGCAACTCACGGCATGACACTTTCCGCGGTATCGCTGCCTTATTACAGGCTGGTTATGCCCTACGGCCTTGCCAAATTTAAACGGTATGCTCTGAATGTTTGGGCAGTAGACCCCAGCGGTAAAACCGATGAAGAAATTGCCGCCGCAGGGCTAAAGGCAATGGAAGCGTGGATGAAAGGGCTTGGCCTTGTAATGAGCATTCGCGAGCTTGGCGTTACCGAAGAAATGATAGAGGGCATTGCAAAGAATGCTTTTGTGATGCAGGGCGGCTATAAGGTTTTAACCCAAAACGAGGTTGTGGAAATTTTAAAGGAGAGTATGTGAAATGGCCGGTAAAGTAACAGCAGGGCGAGACAGCCTTGGCGAATTTGCGCCCCAATTTGCCGAACTGAATGACGACCTTCTTTTTGGCACTATATGGGAGAGAACAAAGCAGCTTTCCGCCAGAGACAGAAGTGTTGTTACCGTAACCGCGGTTATGGCGGGCGGCGTGCTGGACAGCTCTTTGCAATACCATATTACAAAAGCCAAAGAAAATGGCGTTACAAAAGAGGAAATGGCCGAAATTTTAACACATGCGGCCTTTTACACAGGCTGGCCAAAAGCGTGGGCGGCGTTTCGGTACGCAAAAGAAGTGTACGAGTAGAAAGCCCTGGAAATGGTGAGGTGTATTGTATGGACAGGCCCTATGTTATTTGCCACATGCTGACATCGGTTGACGGAAAGGTAACCGGCAACTTTCTTCGAAAAGCAGAGGCAGCCCCGGCAACCAGCCTTTATTATGACATAAACCGCAGCTACCAGGCAGATGCCTTTGCCTGTGGCAGGGTTACAATGGAGGAAAGCTTTACCGGCGGCTGGCTGCCAAATTTATCCGGCTTTGCCGGTGCAACCCTTGCCCGCGAAGATTATATTGCAAACAAAAACGCAGGTTTTTTTGCCGTGGCGTTCGACCGCTGCGGCAGGCTGGGCTGGAAAACCCCGCAAATTGTAGATGATGACCCCGGCTATGGAAAGGCGCATATTATAGAGGTGCTGTGCGAAAAGGCCCCGGCTGCCTACCTTGCCTATTTGCGGTCGATAGGTATATCGTATATTTTTGCGGGGCAAGAAGAATTGGACCTTTCGCTTGCCCTTGGCAAGCTCAAAAGCCTGTTCAACATCAACAGGCTTTTGCTGGAAGGCGGAAGTATTCTCAACGGCGCGTTCCAGCGGGCCAACGCCGTGGATGAGCTTAGCCTGGTAATGGTGCCCACCACCGCCGAGGCAGAGGACAAGCCCCTGTTTTATCGCGGGCAACTGGGCCAATACAGCCTGAAGCAGGTGAAAACATACAGTAATTCAGCCCTTTGGCTGAATTACCAACGAAAAGAGGAGAGCGCTTTATGAGCAAAATACTGGTGGCTTATTTTTCGGCAAGCGGCGTAACAACCGGCGTTGCCAAGGCGTTGGCGCAAAGCGCGGGCGCCGATTTGTATGAAATTAAACCGGAAACACCCTACACCGATGCAGATTTGGACTGGAACAACAAACAGTCCCGCAGTACGGTAGAAATGAACGATTTGGCTTTTCGCCCCCCGCTTGCAGACAAAGGGGCAAATATTGCCGCCTATGATGTTGTGTTTGTGGGCTTTCCCATTTGGTGGTATATTGCGCCCACTCTTGTAAACACCTTTTTGGAGAGCTACGATTTTGCGGGGAAAAAAATCATTCCCTTCGCCACTTCGGGCGGCAGCGGCTTTGGAAAAACGGTGGAAAAATTGGCTCCCTCTGTTTCCGGCACGGCGGTGTGGCAAACGGGCAAGGTGTTCAGGAGCCACGCAGACAAAGCAGCCCTGCCGGCCTGGGTTGCAACGCTAAATTTGTAATGTATGCCAAGGTGCGGAATAGGAATGGAGGGAAAAGATTATGGAATTTGTAACGCTGAACAATGGAGTTAAAATGCCGGTTCTAGGGTATGGCGTATACCAGGTAGACCCAAAAGAGTGTGAGCGCTGCGTGCTGGATGCGCTGGAAGTAAGCTACCGTTCTGTTGATACGGCACAGGCCTACGGAAACGAAGAAGGCGTTGGCAGCGCCATTCAAAAAAGCGGGCTTGCGCGCGGCGAGCTGTTTATTACAACAAAGGTATGGGTTGCCAATGCCGGGTATGAAAAGGCAAAGGCATCTATACAAGAATCTCTTGACAAGCTGCAAACCAGTTATATTGATTTGCTGCTTATTCACCAGCCCTTCAGCGATTATTACGGAACCTACCGCGCCATGGAAGAAGCCTACAGGGCGGGCCAGCTGAAGGCCATTGGCGTCAGCAATTTTTACCCGGACCGGTTTATAGATATGGCAACCTTTGCCGAAATTAAACCGGCGGTGAACCAAATAGAAACCCATGTGTTCCAACAGCAGAAAACCGCCCGCGAATATATGGCAAAATATGGCGCACAGGCGGAATCTTGGGGGCCCTTTGCCGAAGGGAAAAACAACTTGTTCCAAAACCCGGTGCTGAAAGCCATTGGCGAAAAGTATGGGAAAAGCGTGGCGCAAACCGCCCTTCGTTTTTTAATTCAAAGCAATGTGGTGGTTATTCCAAAATCGACGAGCAAAGCAAGAATGGCCGAAAATTTCGACGTATTTAATTTTGCACTCTCCGGCGAAGACATGGAGCAAATTGCCGCGCTGGACACCGGCGAAAGCCTGTTCTTCTCTCATCAAGACCCGCAAATAGTGGAATGGTTTATGAGCAGGGTAAAATAAAAGGAGAAACTATATGGAATATAAAAAGCTTGGCAATTCAGACCTAACGGTTTCACAGCTTTGCGTGGGCTGCATGAGCTTTGGCGACCCGGCCAGCAAAATGCACGACTGGACCCTGAACCCGCAAGAGAGCGAAGCCCTTGTAAAAAAAGCGCTGAATTTGGGAATTAACTTTTTCGACACCGCCAACACCTATTCTGCCGGTACCAGCGAGGAATACCTTGGCCGGGCAATTCGAAACAACACAACCCGCGACAAAGTGGTTATTGCAACAAAGGTTTATTTTAATGAAGGGCGCCTGACCCGCGGTGCCATTCTCAAAGAAATTGACGGCTCACTCAAACGCCTTGGAACAGACTATGTGGACTTATACATTATTCACCGGTTCGATTTTGAAACCCCGGTTGAAGAAACCATGGAGGCGCTTGGCAGCCTGGTAAAGGCGGGCAAGGTGCGCGCGCTTGGCGCGTCTGCCATGTACGGCTACCAGTTCAGCAGCATGCAGCTTGCGGCCGAAAAAAATGGATGGGCGCCGTTTGTGTCTATGCAAAACCATTACAACCTGCTGTACCGGGAAGACGAGAGGGAAATGATACCCATTTGCAGGCAGCAAAATGTGGCGCTTACGCCCTACAGCCCCCTTGCCGCGGGCAGGCTGGCCCGCCTGCAATGGACAACCGATACCAAACGCAGCCAAACCGATAAAACAGCGGTTTCAAAGTACGACAGCACCCGGCAAAGCGACTATGGCATTGTGCTTAGGGTACACGAGCTGGCGGAAAAATACAATGCCACCATGACACAGGTTGCGCTTGCCTGGCAGTTTGCCAAAGGGGTAACCGCCCCCATTATTGGCGCAACCAAAGCGGGCTATTTTGACGATGCCGCGGCAAGCCTTACCCTTGCCCTAACCCAACAGGACATTGCCTACCTGGAGGAGCTGTACGTGCCGCACAAGGTAGTTGGCGCCCTGTAAAAGGGTGTATAAGGCTTTGTGCAAAAGGCATCGGAAAGTAAGTTTGCATAATTGTTCTATTTTGCAATGGCCTAAAGCATTTTATAGAAAAACCCTTTCGCTTCGGCCAGTAAGGCCAAGGCGAAAGGGTCTTCTTGCGAAAAAGGAGGAACAATAAAGAAGGTTTGGTTTTTTGTATGGCAGTGCCGGGTTTATCTGTACTTTATGCCTGCCACGAAAATATGGTTTTGCATGTGTTTGGCTGCCAAGCAGGCGTATTGCGGCATGCCATGCCATTGGCGGCTGGGGCATTGTGGTTTTGTATTTGAGCAAAACCACATGCCCAAGGAAAAACGCCTGCATTGCTTTTTTGTTACTCCGCATGCCTAAAAAGGTGCCATTGGGAAATGCTTATTCTTTTGGCGCCAGCTGGCCATAATAAGAATTTTTACCGTGCTTGCGCAGGTAGTGCTTGTCCAACAGCTCTGGCTGCATAGAATGAATGCTGCCATCCCAGCTTAGGTTGTGCCACGCCATAAAGGCAATTTCTTCCAGCACCACAGCGTTGTGCACTGCTTCGTCAACAGTTTCGCCCCAGGTAAAGGGACCGTGGCTGGCTACCAGCACGGCAGGAATAGACAAAGGGTCCTTTTTTTTAAAAGTTTCGACAATTACTTTGCCGGTTTCTTTTTCATATTCCCCGTCAATTTCCGTTTGCGCCATCAACCGCGTGCATGGAATTTCCCCGTAAAAATAATCGCCATGTGTTGTGCCAAAGGGGGGAATTCCCCTTTTTTGCTGCGCAAATATGGTTGCCCAACGGCTGTGTGTATGAACAATTCCTTTTACAGCGGGAAAGCTGCGGTACAGTTCAAGGTGCGTAGGTGTGTCGGAAGAAGGGTTGAGCGTTCCATCGACCACTTTTCCGGTGGCTATCTCCAGTACCACCATATCCTCCGGTGCCAAAGAAGCGTAGCTGACACCGCTGGGTTTAATAACCATGTGTGTGCCACTTGCGTCCAGCCCGGATGCGTTCCCCCACGTAAAGGTAACCAGCCCGTGGGCGGGCAACTGCATATTGGCTTTGTACACTTCTTGTTTAAGCTTTTTCAGCATGCAGCACTTCTCCTTTCTGTTAATCATTGCCTTATGTATGGCTGCTTACTGTTTCCATTTCCACACAATATCTGCCAGCAAAAGTTCCTGTTCAAACGCGCCAGGGTCGGTGGCGGAAGTAATGTGAACAAACTCGATATCCATAATGCGGGCCCAATCGCGCATCATTTCCGCATCGCAGTCGTAACTTAGTACAGTGTGGTGGGCACCGCCTGCCAAAATCCAACATTCCGCGCCTTTGGCAAGATCTGGTGCAGGCTTCCACATTACACGTGCCACCGGAAGGTTCGGCATGGTTTGGGTGGGTTTCACACATTCTATATCCTGCACAATTAAGCGCAGCCGCCCGCCCATATCAACCAGCGAGGCAACAATGCCTTTGCCTGCCTTTCCGTCAAAAACCAAACGGGCAGGGGGGTTGCGGTCGCCAATGCCAAGAGCATGAATTTCTATGCGGGGCTTTTCAGCGGCAACGCTGGGGCATACCTCCAGCATATGCGCCCCAAGGCTCAACCCGTTTTTTAAATCATAAACATAATCTTCCATAAAGGCCGTACCGCCTTTCAAATCGGCGGTCATCGCCTTCATAATGGCGGTCATGGCAGATACCTTCCAGTCTCCTTCGCCGCCATACCCATACCCTTGCGCCATTAAATCCTGGCTAGCAAGCCCGGGCAGTTGTTCCATCCCATACAGGTTTTGAAAGGTGTTGGAAAAAGCCATGCAGTCTTCTGCGTCCAGCATTTTTTTCATGGCAAGCTGTTCGCGGGCCTGGTAGCGTATGGTTTCTGTATTGTCGGTTGCAAGGGTATATTTTTGGCGGTACTCTTCCATCTGCCTGTCAATTTCGGCTTCGGTTACAGCTTGCATGGTTTCAACCAGCTGCCCTACCGGCCAGGTATTTACTTCCCACCCAAGCTTAATTTGGGCTTCCACCTTGTCGCCCTCTGTAACGGCAACCTCCAGCATGTTGTCGCCAAAGCGCATTACTTTTAAAGATTTGCTCACAGCGGCGCCAATGGCGCTGCGCATCCATTTTCCTATTTTTTTCTGGATGGAATCGTGCTTCCAATAACCCACTACAATTTTGCGTGGCAGGCGCATACGGGCGGCAATAAAGCCGTGCTCGCGGTCGCCGTGGGCGCTTTGGTGCAGGTTCATATAATCCATATCAATTGCTTCGTTTGGAATTTCCTCATTAAACTGGGTATGAAAATGCAGGTATGGCTTTTGCAAAAGAGAAAACCCGCCAATCCACATCTTAGATGGGGAAAAGGTGTGGCAAAAGGCAATTACACCGGCGCAGCTGTCGTCGTAATTGGCATTTTTGGCCATAGCCTCAATGTCTGCCGAAGCTTTCATTTCTCCCTTATACACAATTTCCCAGGGCAGGTTTCCGCTTTTATTTAAACCGTCTATCATGGCAAGGCTGTCTTTTTCCACTTCGGCCAAAACCTCGGGGCCATACAAAAACTGGGTTCCTACCACAAACCAAAACGTATACCTTTTATGGCTCATCTTCATTCTCCTCATTCGGTAAAATTCAAACCTTTTTTCTTTTATTTTTAGCCCAAAAGCGCCAATTAAACATTTGCTCAGCGCATATAGGCCACGGCGGCTTTTTCAACCATAAGTGCCTGCCGGTACAACTCCATATAAGCGGCAAAGCTTTGCACATCTTCGGGGCGCGGGTCCTCTTTTTTGCCTGCCGCCTGGCTGAATATTCTTTCGGCCAAATAAGTCTCAAGAGCTTCGCCCTGCCGCCTGTTTTTCATATACGCTGCCAGCAAAGCCATGCCCCACGGGCCGCCTTCCCCGGCCGATTCCATTACGGCGGTGGGCACGCCCAAGGCCCCTGCCATAAAGCGCTGGCCCACTTCGGGGGTTTTAAACAGGCCGCCGTGCCCCAAAAGAAGCTTTAGTTCTACATTCTCTTTTTCCGTCAACAGGTCCATGCCTATTTTTAGGGTGGCCATAGCCGAAAACAAAAGGTTGCGGCAAAAATTGGGAAAATTAAGGCGGCTGTTTGGCATGCGAACAAACAAAGGGCGCCCTTCTTCCAATTCGGTAATGGGCTCGCCCGAGTGATAATTAATGCTTACAAGGCGGCCGGTATCCGCGTCCGCCTTTAATGCGGCGGTATACACGGCGTCATACAGGGCGGGTTTTTGAAAAGACGTGCCCATGGCGGTAAGCGCTTCGCCGAAAAGGTCTACCCAATCGTCCAATTCGGTGGTGCAGTTGTTGCAATGCACCATAGCCACCGGCAATCCGGCTGGGGTGGTAACCATGTCAATTTCGGGATACATGGCAGACAGGGGCTTGTCCAGCACAACCATGGAAAAAATAGAGGTGCCGGCGGAAACATTGCCGGTATGTGCTGAAATGCTGTTGGTGGCAACCATGCCGGTTCCGGCATCTCCTTCGGGAGGGCATAAAGGAACACCTGGCTGCAAAACGCCGCTTTCATCCAGCATGCGGGCGCCTTCGGCTGTCAGCGTACCGGCAGGGCTGCCTGCGTCCAAAACAGCGGGCAGCAAAGAAGTTATGCCCCAGCCCAGCTGCTCACCAGCAATTAAATTGCTGAATTGCAGCAGCATGGTTTGGTTGTAGGTTTTGGTGGTGCTGTCAATGGGAAACATGCCGGAGGCTTCGCCCACGCCAACCACCTTTTGCCCGGTTAGCATCCAGTGAACATACCCGGCCAATGTGGTAATATAATAAACATTTTTAATGTGTTCTTCGCGGTTTAAAATAGCCTGATACAAATGTGCAATGCTCCAGCGCTGCGGAATGTTAAATGAGAAAAGCCTGGTAAGCAGTTCAGCAGCCTGCTTGGTTGAGGTGTTGCGCCAGGTGCGAAACGGCACCAAAAGCTCTGATTTGCGGTCAAAGGCGAAATATCCATGCATCATGCCGGATACGCCCATTGCGCCCAGCTTTTTCAAAGAAACACCGTAATGCAGTTGAACCTCGCTTTGCAGGTTTTTGTAAGCGGCCCGAACGCCGTTCCATATATCTTCTAAAGTATAAGTCCACAGGTTGTTTTCAAATCGGTTTTCCCATTGGTGGCTTCCGCTGGCAAGCGGTGTATGGTCTGGGCCAATCAACACCGCTTTAATACGGGTAGAGCCAAGCTCAAGACCCAGCACGGCTTCGCCACTCTCTATAATGTGTACACTGGCTACACTCATATTGTTTCCTCCCGGAGTTCTTTTGAAGTGCTTTTAACGGCAACATGGGTTCCCGTTAAAATTTAGTACTGTGCGCAAGCCTATCCTAAAAGCTAAGTCTGAAGGCGGTGCAACCCATGTTTTGCGGGGGAACAAAACAATGCGGTGGCTCTCAAGTTGTACGTACAAGATATATATCATACTACTCTATTTGTATGCTGAATGCAATTGCTTTTTTTCACATAGTAATTTGGCTAAAATTGGCAAAAATAACAAACCTCCCCAGCTTTACCAGGGAGGTTTGTTATTTTATATTCCAGGCATCTGTAAAAAAGAAAGCGGCGTCAGGTACTTTCTTTTTCCACCAGCGTCCAAGGCAAAATGGTTGGCTCCTGCTCTTCGTTTCGTAGCATGCCAAGCAGCTTTTCAGCGGCCAACCGGCCAAATTTTTTTGTATCGTTGCTCATAGAGGTAATTTTTACAGTTGTTAAATTGCCGTAGGTGCTATTGTCAAAACCAACAATAGCCAAATCATCAGGTACTTTAATATCGGTAGTGCGAAGTATTTCCAACACGCGTACGGCAATTTCATCGTTGTAGCATACCAGCGCGCTACAGCCCTTTATAATGCCTAAAATTTGTTTTGCAGACAAGGTTTTTTTGCTTTCCGTTGTATACCATAGAAAGTGGTCGTCGTTAATGGGCAGGCCAAATTCTTTTAAGGCATCAATGTAGCCGCCCTAGCGCCGGTGCCCCTGTATATCATCGCTTTTAAAAATACCAGCAATATTGCGGTGCCCTTTATCTTTTAAAAAGCGTACCACTTCAAATGCGCCGCCCCTGTCGTCGGCAACAATATAAACCGGGGGTTTTAGGTCGGGGTAGTAGCCGTGCACAAATACAATGGGAAGGCCCTTTGCGTATAAACGCCGATACAGCTCTATATTTGGGTTTGGCAAAGCGGTTTTGGTGCCCTCAATAATAATACCATCCACCGAGCGGCCAAGAATATCCTGCAAAATATCCCGTTCATTGTCTACCCGGTTTCGCGTGGCCATAATTAAGGGAGAGTACTCTTTTTCCCGCAGTGTTTCTTCTATTCCCCGCAGTAAATTCGGAAAAATATAGTCGCCAATATAGGTGGTAACAACGGCAATATCGTGGTTGTGCTGGCTGATGCCAACGGTACTTTTTACCACCGAGCCACTGCCGCGGCGCTTTTCAATATACCCTTCGTTTTCCAGTATAGACAAAGCCTGCCGCACGGTTTGCCGGCTTACGTTAAACTGGGCAGACAACTCGTTTTCAGAGGGAATGTGCTTGGCAAGCGGGTACTCCCCGGAAATAATATTCTCCCGGAGATTTTCCATCAATGTAAAATACTTAATTGGCTTAGACATAATAATTCCTCCCGATATTGACTCTATTTTACCATACAACTTATGCAATGCAATAAAAATTTGTGTGTACTGGTAATTGAAAGGCAAAAGAATAAAAGACAGGGAAGGGTTGCAAGCCAAAATCTTTCTAAAATCAAAAAATATCTATGTAAAATATTTTAAAATTTCCATTTTAGAGAAGAAAAAATACTGTTGAATATTATGCACAAAATCCGAACGCAATACAGGGCAACACGCTGATTTTCATAAAATTCGTTGAAAACGATACAAGTGAGTGGTAGAATAAGCCCGACATGTACATACAAATAAATGGTTGGTTTGCGGGGGATTCTGTAAATTCTAGGATGGAGTGGATAGAATGGTGAAAGAAAGTATACTCCGGGTGGAGGGAATAACAAAGCTCTTTGCCTCAACAAGAGCGCTTGTGGACGTAACAATAGACTTCCACAAAGGTGAGATTCGTGGCTTAATTGGTGAGAACGGATCGGGTAAATCCACTTTGGCAAATGTAATTTCCGGCCAGCTGCACCCAGATGCCGGCAGTATGGTGCTGCATGGAGAAAAGTATAAGCCCTCGAATAATATAGACGCGCGCAACCACAAAATATGCATGATTATTCAGGAAATGGGTACAATCGACAATTTGACGGTAGCGGCCAATATTTTTTTGGGGAAAGAGAATTTATTTCGAAAAAACGGCTTCATAAACGTAAATTTAATGAACAAAGAGGCCGCCCGTATATTAAAAGAAATTGATGCGGAGTTTATTCAGCCCAATGTGCTGGTAAACAAAATGAGCTTTGAAGACCGAAAAATTGTTGAAATGGCACGCAGTATGTACCTGGACCCGGACATTTTAATTGTGGACGAAACAACCACGGCCCTTTCACAAAACGGGCGCGAATTGCTTTATAAAATTATTGCAAAAATGAAAGCGCAAAATAAAACGGTAATATTTATTTCACACGATTTGGAAGAGGTTATGAGCAAGTGCGACACAATTTCTGTAATGAGGGATGGCACCTATATTGACACCTTAGAAGTAGGGGCCTGCACCCCCAGCCAAATTAAACAGCTGATGGTTGGCCGTGAAATAGGGGACATGTATTACCGCAACGACTATGAGCATACTTGCAGCGAAAAGGTTGCCCTGGAATGCAAAGATATTTCCATTGGTATTTTGAACAATGTTACGCTGCAACTGCATAAGGGCGAAATTTTGGGTGTTGCAGGGTTGACAGATTCCGGCATACATGAAATTGGAAAGGTTCTTTTTGGCCTTATTACCCCCGCAACAGGGAGCGTGCATGCCTACAAAGAAAATAAAGCGGTTGAAATAAAAAAACCGATTGCCGCCATTCACGCAAAGGTGGGGTATGTTTCCAAAAACCGCGACCAGGAAGCCTTGATGCTGCTGGCCAGCATTAAAGAGAATATAGCGCTGCCTTAGCTGGATATGCTGAAAAAGGGGTTCCTCATCACCCCCAAAAGTGAAAATGAGCTGGCATTGAAGGGCGCAAAGCAAATGCAAATTAAAATGAGGGATATAAACCAGTACGTTATGTACCTCTCTGGCGGCAACAAGCAATATGTGGTATTGGCAAAATGGATTGGCAATGGGTCGGATATTTTATTTTTAGACTGACCAACACGCGG
>JBKEBR010000030.1:0-3641 GCA_047973285.1 Oscillospiraceae bacterium
AACCCCTTCCCTTGCCATTGCCATGGAAACCGCACTTTCGCAAAATACGGCAACAGGCGGGGAACGCCCCTCTGGGCTGGACAAGCTTAAAAACAACGAATTTTTGCTGTACAAGCTTGCGCAGCTGTGCGCCCCGGAGGTTACGGGGAAGCCCTATATAGCCCCTTATGAAGGAAGATAGCTTTTGTATTAAAGTTTGCTTACTTATATTTTTTAGTTTTTTTTGTTTTGCCTTTCATCCCTCCGGTTATACCGGGGGGATGCTTTTTTGCACAGGTGCAACCCTTGAATACCGGCTGCGCCCTTCCACAATAATTGAAGAGGCCAAGCTTCTGTATTGTTTAATTCACTTCTCCAAAAGGCACCTTTGCTTTGCCTTTTTGCGTTATATTCACCCGCTTCATACCTTTTCATCTTGCAAGCCTGCAACTTTTCTATTTGGTTTTTCTTCTTATTGCAGAAGCCGCTCAAAGCACTTGGCAGTACCGTTTGTACAAAACCTGCGCACCATAAAAAAGAACAGCCCCTTTGCCTTTCAATATCGGCAAAGGGGCTGCTTTTTATTCGGCTTTTTTGCTAATTTTGGAACCGGAGGGCGTATCCTCTACCGCATAGCCTAGCTCATCAATTTGGCCGCGAAGCTCATCGGCCAATGCCCAGTTTTTTTCAGTGCGGGCTTCGGCCCGCTGGGCGGCAAGGTCTTTTACCTGGCGGGGAATGCGCTCTTGCTTGCGGTTGTATAAAATGCCCAGCACCCCGGTGATACGGTCAAACACCGCGGCGGCCTCTTCCAGCGCCGCCTTGCAGCTTTCGGGAATACGGGTGTTAATTTCCCTTACAAGGTCAAACAAAATGGCAAGGGCGTCGGCCGTATTCAAGTCGTCGTCCATTCTTTCCTTAAAGGCCTCTTCCGCCTTGCGCGCCTCCCTGGCAAGGGCATTTTCCCCGGTAAGCGAAGCATTTTCAATGGAAAAATCCAAATTGTCGCGGCAGGTGTACAGGCGTTCCAGGCTGGTTTTGCACTGTTCCAGAATGTCCATGGTAAAGTTGATGGGGGTGCGGTAATGGGCCGAAATCATAAAATAACGAATTGGCTCATACCCAATTTTCTCCGATACCTCGCGCACCGTAAAAAAGTTCCCTAAAGATTTGCTCATTTTGCGGTCATCAATATTCAGAAAACCGTTGTGCATCCAGTAGCGGGCAAAGGTGGCGTCGTTGGCGCATTCGCTTTGGGCAATTTCATTCTCGTGGTGCGGAAAAATAAGGTCTTGCCCGCCACAGTGTAAATCAAAGGTGGTGCCCAAATGCTTTTTAGCCATGGCGCTGCATTCAATGTGCCAGCCGGGGCGGCCTTCCCCCCAGGGCGCAGGCCAAGAGGGCTCGCCTTTTTTGGCCGCTTTCCAAACGGCAAAATCGGCGCCGTCTTTTTTCAGCCCGCCATCCAAAGAGGAGCTCAGCTCGCGGCTGTTCTGCAAATCGTCCAACACAAGGTGGGAAAGCTTGCCGTATTCTTTAAACTTGCGGGCGCTGAAATACACATCGCCATTTTCAGCCACATAGCCATAGCCCTTGTCTAAAATGTCCTGTATCAGGTCAATAATTTCCTGTATATGCTCAGTAGCGCGGGGCACCACGGTGGGCCGCAGGGCGTTTAAGCCGTTGGCATCCTTTAAATATTCCTTTTCAAACTTTGTGGCAAGCTTTTTAACCGTCGTCTTATTTTCCTTTGCGGCATTGATAAGCTTGTCGTCAATATCGGTAACATTGCTTACATAAATAACATTGTTGCCGCGGTACATAAGGTAACGCCGCAATGTGTCGAACACACAAATGGGGCGGGCATTGCCAATGTGGATATAGTTGTACACGGTGGGCCCGCATACATATATTCTGTACTCCCCTGTTTTCTGGGGACTAAATTCTTCTTTTTCCCTGTTGAGGGTGTTGTAAATTTTCATTGCGAAGCAACTCCTTAAAACGCCAAAATGCGCGGGCGGCAGGCGGGCCAACATTGTTTAACCCCTGTGCCGCTTTTGGCGGCGGGTGCCGTTACACAGCCCGGCCGCCTTTTATGGGGCGCCTGCCCCATACCGTTTAAAAATTATACCATAGCCACCGCCCCGTGAAAAGCGGCAATATGGCCAAAAGCAGCGAAAAACCCTTCCCCTGTTTGCCATTTTTTGCTATTTGGCGGTATTGATAAAATGCCGGTTGCCATAAATATACTGCACCCCGGAAACGGCGGTTGCCACGGCAACAGCCCAGCACAAAATTTGGGTGGTAAGCTGCGGAACCGTGCCGAAAGACACCGTGCCCGCCAAAAGCTGCTGCAGCCCGGCCAGCAAATAATAAACAATAATGGTAACCATTTGCAGCACGGTTTTTACCTTGCCCCACATATTGGCGGCAATTACCTTGCCCTCGCCTGAACCGGCCGCCACCATGCGCACCCCCGAAACCGCAAATTCCCGCACCACAATAACAACCAGTACAATGGGGTGGCAAACACCGTCTACCAGCATATAAATAAAGGCGGTTGTGGTAAGAATTTTGTCGGCAAGGGGGTCGGCAAATTTGCCAAAATCGGTAACAAGGTTGTACTTGCGGGCAATGTAACCGTCAAGAAAATCGGTAAAGCTGGCAACGGCAAACACCGCCATGGCCACAATATACGCATAGCGCCACTCCCGCAGGGAGGCAAATACAATAAAAACGGGAATGAGCAAAATTCTAAGCAAGGTAAGTTTGTTAGGCAAATTCATGGGCTGGTTTCCCCCTTTTTCCTTTCGGCCCTGCGGCCCCGTGCTACAGCGCCACCAAAACCGGGCTTTCCGCAAACAAATCGTACACATCGGCGCCGGTTACGGCAACCCGGTAAAAAGCGCCGGGCTGCAGCGGCCCGGGCGCGCTCACCAATACATTGGCGTCAATTTCAGGCGCGTCGCCCGCCCAGCGGCAAAGCCACAACCCCTCTTCCTCATCAAAGCCGTCGCACAGCACCTCAAGGGTTTTCCCCACCATTTTTTGCTGGTTTTGGGCCATTACACGGCTTTGCATTTCCATAATAAGGCCGGCGCGGCGGGTGCGTTCCTCTTCGGGCAGCTGGCCCGGCAGGGTGGCGGCTTCGGTTCCCTCTTCGGGCGAATAGGCAAAACAGCCAAGCCGGTCGAACCCGGTTTCCTTTACAAAGGTACAAAGCTCTTCAAACTGCTCTTGTGTTTCGCCGGGGTAACCGGCAATCAGGGTGGTACGCAGCACGGCGCCGGGCAGCTCTTCCCGAATCATTCGAATGGCATTTTTTACGGTTTCCGCAGTGCCTTTGCGCCGCATAGAACGCAGTATTTCGGTGTTGATATGCTGCACCGGAATGTCCAGGTAAGGCACAACCTTCGAATTTTGGGCCATTGCCCGCAAAAATTCGCGGGTAATGCGCTCGGGATAGGCGTACAAAATTCGAACCCAGCGTATTCCTTCAATTTTATTCAGCTGCTCCAGCAGGCTTACAATTTGGTTTTCCCCCAAATCGTCGCCAAAGGCGGTAACGTCCTGCGCAACCAGCACTATTTCCCGCACGCCCTGGGCGGCCAGCCATTTTGCCTCGGCCACACAGTCTTGCACCGGGCGGCTACGCAGCTGGC
>JBKEBR010000031.1:0-4488 GCA_047973285.1 Oscillospiraceae bacterium
ACCGTTACGCCGTCTTCCTCTACGCCAAAGCGCCCAAGGCGAAAGCTTTTTACGATTCTGATGACGCGCAGGTGCTGCTGAATGGCACTTCACAGTGCCCCCGTGCCGCGCCCATGAATAATTTATACGGTGCCAAGGCCGGTAAGCACCGCGTTGTCAATAAACTGGTCGGTTTCCATCCGCGCCGCTTCCCCCGTTTTGCCCAGCAGGTTGATTTCCCGTTGCGGGGTGCGCACCCCGGGCTCGCTGCCTGTGCCCCGGGCCGGGGCTGGTTTTTGCTTTTGAAGATGTTTTTTTTCAGCTTTTGGCACCGCTGAAAGCTGTGCCAGTGGCACCTTGGTTTTTACAGCGCCCATTCGTATTTCCACAAAACCCGCCTTGTCCGGCTTTGCGGCAACGGTTGCAATTTTGTCCATCTCGGGCAGGTAAACCTCCTGCCCCTGCACCACGGCAGTTAACGGCACAAATTGCTTTGGGGTGCGGCTTTCACCCTTTGCCGCCTTTTGCCCAAGGGCTTCACTTTCCTTTTTTGCAATTTCGCGGGCGCGCTGCGCCTTTTGCGCCGCCGAAACCCGCTGGTCTTTTTCTATTCTTTTTATTTCGTCCAGCAGCAAGTAGGCCTGGTTTTGCACCTCTTCCGCCAACGCCTTTGCCCGCTGGCGCGAGGCCGCCAATTCGTCCTCCCCCTGTTTCACAAGGGCGTTCCGTTTTTTGCGGGCCTCTTCCAGCTGGTGCTCTGCCGCATACTGCAGCCGCTCAATTTCTTCCTGCTGTAATTTGTGCTGCAGCTTCAAATCTTCCAGCTGCGAAAGCACCGTTTCAAACCGCTGCTGTTCGCTGCTCAGGTGCGCCCGTGCCCCCGCAATAACCTCCTCGGGAATTCCCAGCTTTTCGCTGATGAGAAAAGCATTGCTGCGGCCGGGCACCCCAACCATAAGGCGGTAAGTGGGCCGCAGGGTTTCAATGTCGAATTCGCTGCCCGCATTTTGCACCCCCGGTGTTTCCAGTGCAAACATTTTCATTTCCGCATAATGGGTGGTTGCCATCATACGGGCGCCCGTGCCACGAAGCTTTTCAATAATGGAAATGGCAAGCGCCGCGCCCTCGGCCGGGTCGGTTCCCGCCCCAAGTTCATCCAGCAAAACAAGGCTTTTCGAGGTTGCCAGCCGCAGAATATCGGTTATGTTTTTCATGTGCCCGGAAAAGGTGGAAAGGCTTTGCTCAATGCTTTGCTCGTCGCCTATATCCACCAAAATTTCCTCAAACACGCACACAGTGCTGGAATCGTGCGCCGGCAGCAGGTACCCCATTTGGGCCATGGCGCTCAGCAGGCCCGCCGTTTTCAAGGACACGGTTTTGCCACCGGTGTTGGGGCCGGTAATTACCATGGTGTCGTAGTTTTCGCCCAGTTCAATGGTTACCGGCACCACGGTGCTTTTGTTCAGCAAAGGGTGCCTTGCCTTTATAAAAGAAAAATTCATTTCGGTATTTACCGCCGGGCAAATTCCGTTCATGGAAAGGCCAAGCTCCGCCTTGGCAACCCGTTTGTCAATTTCCAGCATAGCGTCGTACCCCGCCAAAAACAGGGGGCCAATTTGCTCTACCTTTTGGGAAAACTCCTGCAAGAGTCGCTCTATTTCGCGCTGCTCCTGGTTTTTCAGCTGCAAAATTTTTGCGTTGGCCTCCACCACGGCCGTGGGCTCTACAAATATTGTGCTGCCGCTGGAGGAAACGTCGTGAATAACCCCACCAACCTCGTTGCGGTGCTCTGCTTTAACCGGCACCACAAAGCGCCCATTGCGAATGGAAACAATGCTTTCCTGCAAAAATTTAACATTGCCGGGGCTTTTTACAAGGCTGTCCAGCTTTTCCCGAATGGAACCCTCCATCTGCCTTATTTTACGCCGCAGGGAATACAGCTCATCGCTTGCCGTATCCGCCATTTCGCTCTCCGATAAAATTGCCTCGGGAATCTCTTTTTCAAGGTGGGGTTGCGGGGTAATGGCAAAAAACAAGTCGTCTACAGGGCCGGGCTGCTGGCGGCTGCCAAGGTACCAATTGGTAAGCGAAGAAAAATTGCGCAAAGCGCGGGCCACCATCAGCAGCTCACCCATAGAGAGAACCCCGCCCTTTTCAGCACGGCTGGCAGCCGTATCGGCCCCTTCGCAGGAGGAAATGCGGGGGTTGCCATTTTTAAGCAAATGCTGCGCAAGTGAATCGGTTTGGCTCAGCAAAAAGCGCACATCTTCCACCTGTGTAAACGGCTGTTCGGCCAACAGGCGCTGTTTTGCTTCGGGGCATACCGCCCGTTCGGCTGCCATTGCCACAATTTTATTCAATTCCAGGTTGTTCAGGTATTTTTCTTTCATGTATTTCCCTTGTTCTCAATAGGTGTTGCGGCGCTAGGCCAGCATGGCTTTTAAAAAGGCAAGGCTTTTGGGCGGGTAATCCAAATGGCACAAAACAAAATCCTCCACCGCGCGGCACAGCAGCCAAAGGCTGTTTTCCTTCAGCTCGAACGAAAAAACCTTGCGCGCATCGGCCAAAACAATATGCCGCATGGCGGCAAGAGACGGCGCGTCCAAGTTGGCCTGCCTGCCTTTTTTTTCGGCGCACTCACCACAAAGAAGGGTGCCGTGATGAGGGCCAAAGCGAAAAAACCTGTCCTGGTATTTTCCGCAGGCCTCACAGGCAAGCAAATCCGGCATAAAGCCGCTTTCCGAAAGCGCCCTCAATTCAAAAACAGGCTTCACCTGCCGCGGGGAAAGCTTTTTTTGAGAAAGAAGATACAGGCTGTTCAGGGCAAGCTGCAACAGGGTTTCCCCCTCCTGCCCGGCTGGCGAAAGAATTTGCAGCAATTCGGCAATGTACACCGCCAGGGCAACCCCATCCATATTTTCCCGAAGCCCAAAAAAAATTTCCAATGCCTCGGCCTCGTCCACCCGGTACATGGTGCGGCCTTCAAACAATGTAAATTCCGAATAGCAAAAAAGGCCCGTGGCGCTGAACAGTTTGCTTTTGGGCCGCATGCTGCCTCGTGCCGAGGCCGATATAATTCCCATTTCCGGCGTAAGAATGCTTATAATGCGGTCAGCTTCCCCTGTTTTTACCTCCCGCAGCACAAGCCCTTTTGTGGTAACTTGCATGGCACCATCATTTCTTTGCCCGGCAGAAGCAACACCCTGCCGAAAATATAAACGTATGCACTTTATTTGCCGCTTTTAAAACCGAAATTATTCAGTAAAAAATCGTTGTCGCGCCAATCATCCTTTACCTTTACCCAGCACTGAAGGTTGACGCGGTTTCCCAGCATCTCCTCGCAGTCTTGCCGGGCCTCAGAGGCAATGGTTTTCAGCATTTGGCCGCCCTTGCCAATAATCATTCCCTTGTGGGTTTTCTTTTCGCAAAAAATAGTGGCCTCAATGTCAATAATCGGCTTATCTTCCCGTTCGCGGAAACGCTCAATTTCCACTGCCGTGCCGTGGGGTATTTCCTGGCTCATATAAATCAGTATTTTTTCGCGTATAATTTCTGCCACCAACTGTTTCTCGGGCAAATCGGTATAGGCGTCCTCCGTGAAGTAATGGGGCCCCTCCACTGCGTAGCTTTGCAGTATCTCCAGCAATTCTTCACAGCCGGTGCCCTCGGCGGCGCTTACCACACCAACCTGCTTGAAAACCTGCAGAGCTTCCAGCTCGGCCACCGTTTGTGCCCAAACGGCCGAATCCTGCACGGTATCCGCTTTGTTCACAACGGCCACCGCCGGTGCACTTCCATTTTGAATAGCCTCAACCAGCTCTTTTTCAGCGCTGTTCAGCGGCTCCACCGGGTCGAACAGCATTGCCACGCTGTCTCCGTCGGCCAGGGTGTCTTTCACGGTTTTTGTCATGCGCCCGCCCAGCTTGGTGCGCGGGCGGTGCATGCCCGGCGTATCCAAAAACACATACTGCACCGCCCCTTTGGTAAGAATACCGGTAATGCGGGTGCGGGTGGTTTGCGGCTTTGAAGTTACAATGGCAACCTTTTCCCCCACCAAACGGTTCAAAAGTGAAGATTTACCAACATTGGGTTTGCCCACAATGGCAACGAAAACAGAACGTGTAGCCTTGCTCAATATTTTTTCCCCTTCGTGGAAGAAGCTTTTCGGTTGAAACAGAAAATAAACCAGTAGCTGGCGGCAAAGGAGGCCAAAAGCACCGCCAAAAGAACCGGGTACCGGCCAAAAAAGGCGGCAATTGTTTTAAAAACGGCAACGTCCCAAAACAAAAGAAAACCGCAAACAGCAGCGCCAATGCTAAACAGCAGCACGGCGCCGGCCCCCATATCTTTTACCACCCCTGCCGTAACATACCGCTCCGGCGAGGGCTTGCTTACCGTTCGCTCGAAGGCGGAATTTACAAGCTCCAGCGCGGTAACCCCCGCAACCAAAACGGTAAGCAGGGCGTATTCCGTTTTTCCAAACCCGTAAAACAGCGAAAATACATACAC
>JBKEBR010000032.1:0-2660 GCA_047973285.1 Oscillospiraceae bacterium
CATTTACAAAATGGCCGACATTTTGCAGGACGTGCGCGCCCTGAACAACAACGGCGACGCCGAAAGCACCCAAATTAGGGGCCTTGTAAAAATGCTGGACAAAAAGTATAACCCCCAGTGGAAGGAAGCAAACTTTTTGGGCCGGGGCACCGTTACCGCCAGTGAAATTTTCTTCACCTCGCCCAGCCGCTGCGCCGTGGCCGACAGCTGCGCCGTTTCTCTGGACCGCCGCATGACCGCGGGCGAAACCTGGGAAAGCTGCCTCGATGAAATTCGCGCCCTGCCCGCCGTTCAGAAATATGGCGACGACGTAGAGGTTTCCATGTACCAGTACGACCGCGCCTCTTACACCGGCTGCGTATACCCCATTGAATGCTACTTCCCCACCTGGGTTATTCCCGAAGACCACGCGGTTACCAAAGCGCTGGAAACCGCTTATAAAGGCCTGTTTGGCAGCGAGCGCTTTGGCACCGCCGACACCCTTGAAATGCGCCGCGCCCGCCCCCTTACCGACAAATGGACCTTTTCCACCAACGGCGTTTCCATTATGGGCCGCAACGGCATTCCGGTAATTGGCCTTGGCCCCGGCGCCGAAGCGCAGGCACACGCCCCCAATGAAATTACCTGGAAGGACGATTTGGTGAACTGCGCCGCCGTATACGCCGCGCTGCCCACCATTTACACCGCGGGCAAATAAAGCTGCCTCTTTATTTTACATACATATATAAACTGGAGGAAAACCCATGAGCAACCTTGCAGACCTGCTGAAAAAAATTGAAGGCCTGAAAACCGGCAATATGTACCAAAACGATTTCCTGCTTACCTGGGAAAAAACCGACGATGAAATTGCCGCCACCTTTGCCGTAGCCGACGCTTTGCGCAACCTGCGCGAGCGCAACATTTCCACCAAAATTTTCGACAGCGGCCTTGGCGTTTCTTTGTTCCGCGACAATTCCACCCGCACCCGTTTTTCCTTTGCCTCTGCCTGCAACCTGCTGGGCCTGGAAGTACAGGATTTGGATGAAGGCAAAAGCCAGATTGCCCATGGTGAAACCGTACGTGAAACCGCCAACATGATTTCCTTTATGGCCGACGTAATTGGCATTCGCGATGATATGTACATTGGCAAGGGCAACACCTACATGCGCGAGGTTTCCCACGCTGTGCAGGAGGGCCACAAAGACGGCAACCTGGAGCAGCGCCCCACCCTTGTAAACCTGCAGTGCGACATTGACCATCCTACCCAGGCCATGGCCGACATGAACCACATTATTCATGAGTTCGGCGGCGTGGAAAACCTGAAGGGCAAAAAAATTGCCATGACCTGGGCTTACAGCCCCAGCTACGGCAAGCCCCTTTCGGTGCCGCAGGGCATTATTGGCCTTATGAGCCGCTTTGGCATGGAAGTTCACCTGGCCCACCCGGAAGGCTACGAAGTGATGCCTGAAGTGGAAGAGGTTGCCCGCAAAAACGCCGCGGCCTCCGGCGGCAAGTTTGTAAAGTCTAACTCCATGGCCGAAGCCTTTGCCGGCGCCGACATTGTGTACCCCAAAAGCTGGGCCCCCTTTGCCGCCATGGAACGCCGCACCAACCTGTACGGCGAGGGTGATTTCGACGGCATTAAGGCCCTTGAGAAAGAACTGCTGGCCCAGAACGCAAACCACAAAGACTGGGAATGCACCGAAGAACTGATGAAAACCACCACCGGCGGCAAAGCGCTGTACATGCACTGCCTGCCCGCCGATATTACCGGCGTTTCCTGCAAAGAGGGCGAAGTGGCCGCCAGCGTGTTCGACCGTTACCGTGTGCCGCTGTACAAGGAAGCCGGCTTCAAGCCCTACATCATTGCCGCCATGATGTTCCTTTCCAAAATGGAAAACCCCGCAAAGGTTTTGAAGGCATTGGAAGACCAGGGCCAAAAACGAGTTTTCTAAGGAACTTTCTTATACAAAGTTAAACGGCTTGTTGTAAACGGTACCAGTGGTATGCTTGGGCTGTCTGTGCAATGTTTCAATGCTGGTTACAAACCGGGGAATTGGGCCCAAACAAAACCATATAGTACCTTCAACTGGGCTGTTTATGCGCCAGCTGAGGCGCTGTGCGTAAAAATGCATGGCGCCTTTTTTTCTTTCCCGGGCACAGTTTTGCCGCAGCCAAACAAGAGAGGGGCCGCAGCAAGCCGCCGGTTTAAATTTTTAACAACAAAACGCAATTAAATTATATATGGAGGCTTCATACCTATGAAAAAGAGAATTGTGCTGGCACTTGGCGGCAATGCTCTTGGAGATACACTAGACGAACAGATGCGGGCGGTTAAAACCACCGCAAAGGCCATTGCGGGCCTTATAGAGGCGGGCAACGAAGTGGTAATTGCCCACGGCAACGGCCCCCAGGTTGGCATGATTAACCTTGCCATGGAGGCCGCCGGCAAAACCGAGGCCAAAACCCCCTACATCCCCATGTCTGTTTGCGTGGCCATGAGCCAGGGCTACATTGGGTACGACTTGCAAAATGCCCTGCGGGAGGAGCTATTGGACCGCGGGCATGCCATTCCGGTTGCGTCTATTATTACCCAAACCGTGGTAGATTCAAACGACCCGGCCTTTCAAAACCCCAAAAAGCCCATCGGCGCCTTTTACAGCGAAGCCGAAGCCAAGGAA
>JBKEBR010000033.1:0-1523 GCA_047973285.1 Oscillospiraceae bacterium
CAGCTATGCCGAGTACGTAAAAATTCCCGAACGCATTGTGCGGCAAAACCTGTACCATATTCCCGACAGCCTTTCCCACAAAACCGCCTCCCTTATGGAGCCTTTTTCCTGCGCGGTGTATGGCATTGAAAACTGCCCCATTCACCTGGGCGACGTGGTGGTGGTAAACGGCGCGGGGCCCATTGGCCTTATGTTTGCGCGGTTGGCCGTATTGCGTGGGGCACAGGTAATTGTTACCGATATGGCCGAAACGCGGCTGGCACTGGCGCAAAAGCTGGGCGTTTGGAAAACCCTGAACCTTACCGGCGTGGAAAACCCCATAGAACAGGTAAAGACCCTGACCGAAAAGCAGCGCGGCGCCGATGTTGTAATAGAGGCAACCGGCCTTATAGAGGTTTGGGAAACCAGTGTACAAATGGCTCGCAAAGGCGGCTTTGTGCTGTTGTTTGGCGGCACCAAAAGCGGCAGCGTGCTGCGGGTAGACGCCACCCTGCTGCACTATTCGCAAATTACAATTAAAGGGGTTTTCCACACCACCCCTCTGCATGTAATGACCGCCCTTGAACTGCTGAAGGCGGGGGTAATTGCCAGCGAAGACTTTGTGCAGCACGAATACCCTTTACAGCGCCTGGAAGAGGCCATTTTAGAGCACGCCGCGGGTTCTGTGGTGAAAAACTGTATTGTTTACGACAATTGAAAAGGAGACCCCAATGATTACCGTAAAGCTTGGCTGTGAACGCATGTATTATGGGGAGGGCGCCGTACAGGGGTTGAAAGACCTGCCCGCCGAAAGAAAAAAGGCTTTTATTGTAATGAGCGGCACCATTCAGCAAGAGCTTGGCCAGCTGAAAATTGTTACCGACCTTTTGGAGGAAGCCGGTTTTGCCTGGAAGGCATACACAGATGTAGAGCCCGAGCCCAGCTTTGAGAGCATTCGCCGCGGCGCCGACGAAATGATTGCCTTTAAACCCGATTGGGTTATTGGGTTTGGCGGTGGCTCGGCAATGGACGCCGCCAAGGCCATGTGGGTTTTTTACGAAAACCCAAGCTGCAAAAATTTGGCCGATGTGGTGGCGCCCAACGAAATAAAAAACCTGAAAATGAAGGCGCGGGTTGCCTGCATTCCCACTTCGGCGGGCACCGGCAGCGAAGCCACCCGGGCCGCCATGGTAAAAGACGCACAGCAAAAGCGCAAATATTCGGTGCGCTGCCTGAAAGGCCGCATGGTGCCGGATGTTGCCATACTCGACCCCGTGTTTTCGGCCACCATGCCAAAAGGCCTTACAGCCGCCTCGGGAATGGACGCCCTTACCCACGCCATTGAATCGGACGTAACGCCGCTTGCAAACCCTTGTTCCGATTCAATGGCCATTCAGGCATTCCGCCTTGGGTATAAAAACCTGGCCACCTGCTATGAAGCGCCGGGCAACCTGCGCGCCCGCGGCGAAATGCTGGCATCCTCTTACCTTGCGGGGGTGGCTTTTTCCAACTGCGCCCTAGGCATTGTGCACAGCATTGCCCAC
>JBKEBR010000034.1:0-2298 GCA_047973285.1 Oscillospiraceae bacterium
TCTATTCATGGAATCGGCCCAAAATCACTGCCAATAATAATTGAATGTTTACATTTACATGGTATAGGAACAAGCTTAAGCGAATAGCAAACCATTATTCGAAATATGTTTGGAAACCTTATGCAAAAAAAGACTTCCCTTAACGCTAAACCAGGTTGCTGCCTTTGTGCGAAACAACCCGGAAAATTTCATATCCTCAATACCGGCCCGGCCTTTCAATGCAAAACCAGCTTTCTTTGTTGAATGCTGGTTTTTTTACGTGTGCAGTACAAAAGTATTGTTTGCCGTGCCCGCCCGTTTCGCAGTACAATAAGGTGGCGGTTTAAAACGCAAAATTCTTTTATTACAGGGCAGCGCACAGCCTTGCCATTTTCTTTGCAAACAATTATGCTGATACCAGGTAAAATGTTTGGCAGCTGTGAAACAAAAGCCAATTTAAAGGAGCAAAACATGCAACCTTACAGCCACCGCCCCTTTGGGCCTTACTCAAAAAAATACATGGCGCTTTCCCACATTGCCGAAAGCCGGCTGCAACAGGGCGCCCGGGTAGACCTTACCGTTCACCCCATGCTGTACAACGGCGGCACCCCTGTGCCCAATGTAACCTACCCTTGCGGCTGGCACCCCTGGCGCGCCGCCCCCAACGGCAGCTTTTTCAGCTTTTTGTACCAGTTGGACCTGCGCAGCGGCGTAACCGCCACTGTGGCCTTTTTTGAACTGGAAGAAAACATCTGGGGCGTTCGCACCAAAATCAAAAACAAATCTTCCTTGCAGCAAAACCTTCTGGTAAACCACTACTGCGGCATCACCTACCCTGCCGCCTCTGTACTGCGGGCCGTTGTTCCGGCCGGTGGTGTGTGCGTGCAGGCGCACAATTTTATCGAGCTTACCTTTGCCAAGCCCCGCCCGTGGGACCATCTCACCCCCGACGGCCTGCGCCGGGGCCAGTTTGCAAACAAACTTTTCTGTGAAGGCTTTGGCCTTGGCGCAGGCAGCGCCCACCCGCAGCGGCCCGACATTGCCACCGATGCCCCCGGGCGCTGCAAAGGAGACTATATTGCTTACCATTTTGTGCTGCCGCAGGCCATAAACGATGCCGTTCTTTGTGTGCGTTACCGCACCACCGGCAAGGCAGATATTCAGTTTTCCACAAATTTTGGCCCGCTTACCCTGCCCGCCAGCGAACAGCTCCGCTTTGCCTTTTTGCCGGTGGGCAGCCTGCCAAGCGGCACGGCAGAACTTGCTTTAACCGCACTTGGCAGCACCAGCGGCGCAGAATTCGACTTTTTCTCTCTGCTGCCCGCTTTGGAGGCAAATTCTGTTGGCGTGCTGGAGGAAAAGGCGGAATTCACCCCCGCTGTTACAGAGCTTGCCCACGGCACCACCCAAATATACTTCCCCGGCACCAGCATTCCCTATACCCTTACCGTGCTTGCCAAGCGGGTGCGGCAGCGCAGCATTCCCACCGGCTGCCTGGAGGATGCTCTCCCCTCCCGCCTTTCCAACGCAGACCCAACCTTTGATGATGTTTTAGAGCCATTCACCGCGTCCTTCGCCCGCAAGCACAGCGATGAAGGCTTTTATACCGATTTGCTGGCCTACGACTTGTACGTTCCCGCAAAGGAAACCCACACCCTGTTTGCCGTTTGGGCGGCGGGTGAAGCCAACACCGGCCACTACACCCCAAAGCAACTGGAGAACCGTTACCGGCAGTGCAAGGCCGCCGCGGCCCTGCCCGCTTTCAGCGCCGACGGGCAGCGCTACCAAAAAACCACCCGCCTTTTGCGCACTGCCCTGCTGCACAATGTTGTATACCCCCGCTACCGCCGGGGCAGCCAAATTATTCACCATACCCCCGGCAAACGGTGGGACTGCTTTTACACCTGGGACAGCGGCTTTATTGGCCTGGGCTTCACAAAAATACACCGCCCCACCGCCGAGTTTATTTTAGACAGCTATTTGAGCGAGCCTGAAAACGACGACTTTGCTTTTGTACACCACGGCTCTATTGTGCCGGTACAGTTTTACCTGTTTTGGGAGCTGCTGCAAACTGCCGAAGACCCCGCCGCCTTTGCCGCCCGCTATTACCCCGGCCTGAAACGCTATTACCGCTATCTGCTGGGGGCCGAGGGCAGCACCATGGCAAAATTCAAAAGCGGCCTGCTTACCAATTACGACTATTTCTACAATGCCAGCGGCATGGACGACTACCCCGCGCAGGTGCTTACCCACCAAAAAAAATTATCGCCCCACATGGCCCCCGTACTGTTAACCGCCCACGCCCTGCGGGCCGCAAAA
>JBKEBR010000035.1:0-1556 GCA_047973285.1 Oscillospiraceae bacterium
CATGCCCGCCTTTGTTGTTATTTTGGGCTATTTTTCCAAAACCCAAAGCGCTGCCAAAATTGGCGGCCTGTTTTTGCAGTATCTCATTTTTCAAACCTTATACACCGGTTTTTCCCTTCTTTTTTTGCGGCAGGGCAAGCCGCCCGTAAGCTTTTTAACCCCCTACTGGCTTTTGTGGTTTCTTGTTTCGGCCATGTTGTGGAAAATTATTACCCCGCTGCTTGCCCGGCTTTCTTTTGTGCCGGTATTTGTTTTTCTTGTTGCCCTTTCCGTGTTTGCCGGGTTCGACAAAACCGTTTCGTATTATTTAAGCATTTCGCGCACCCTTGTGTTTTTTCCCTTTTACTATTTGGGGTACCGCGCGCAGAACAGGCATTTTCTGCTTTTTAAAAAAATTCCCCGCTGGGCCGCCGTTTTCGTTTTTTTCTGTTTTTTTGCTTTGCTGTTTTCCACCAACTTTGTTTCCCGCCGGTTTTTGTACGGCGCCCAGCCCTATTCTGCCCTGCGGCTGGGTGGCTGGCAGCCCGCCGTTTGGCGCCTGGCCGAGCTTTCGGCTGGGTTTATTTTGCTCTGCTGCTTTTTTGCCCTGGTGCCTTGGGGCCAAACCCGCTACACCGCCCTTGGGCGGCGCACCATGCAGGCCTTTTTGCTGCACGGCTTTGTTCTGCGTTATTTGCAATACGGTACGCCCCTTCAAAGCCTGCTGCACGCCCCCCTGGCCAAGGCGGTTTTTCTTGCGGCTTTGCTGCCCCTTACCCTTTTGCTTTTGTCCGCTCCTGTGGGGCGGCTGTTTTCCCCGCTTTTTTACCCCCTGCGGTTTGCCGCCGGCATTAAGAGGCATTTTTTGCCGGAGCGCTCCGCCAGGTAATACCCCGCTAAACCCGGCCCGGCACTGCTTTCTTTTGCCATTGCACAGGCGGGGTTATGCTTTGCTTTTGTTTGGCCGTTTTTTCCCTGTTTTTTCGCCCCGTTTTTCAAAACGGGGCTTTTTTATTTTATATTTTTATTGTATCATCTTTCTTTTTTCATTGGCAATCGGGTATAATTGGCTTACCGCTTCTCTCTCTATTTTATCTTTATTACCGGAGGCTTGTATGCAAATTATTATTGTGGGCAACGGCAAGGTTGGGCTTGCCATTACCCAAATGCTGGCTGCCGAAAACCACAACCTTACGGTGGTGGATGAGAACCCCAAGGTACTTACCCGCCTGCAAGAGGAATTTGATGTAATTGCCCTGGAGGGGCATGGCGCCACCCGCCGCGTTTTACAGGAGGCCGGGGCCGCCGAGGCCGATTTGCTGATTGCCGCTACCAGCCTGGATGAAATTAACCTGCTTTCCTGCCTTACGGCGAAAAAGCTGGGCTGCCGCAACACCATTGCCCGGGTGCGCAACCCGGAATATGCCGACGACGTGGAGTTTTTGCGGGAGGATTTGGGCCTTTCCTTTGCCATTAACCCCGAGGAGGCCTGCGCCCAGGAAATTTTTGACATTTTGCAATTCCCTTCTTTTTTAGAGCGCGACCAGTTAGCCAAGGGCCGGGCGGAAATTGTGTGC
>JBKEBR010000036.1:0-7331 GCA_047973285.1 Oscillospiraceae bacterium
AAAAGCAACAAGAGGAAGGTTACGGCGAAGACAAAGAAGAAGAACAAGAAGAACAACGGCGAAACCAGGCCGGGTTGTTGTGGAGAATTCTTGCCATTGTAACCGCCATTGTCTCTTTAATCGTTTTTCTTGTTACCGAAAACATGCGCCTTCCCATGGTGTGGGTCGATTACTGGACCATCCTGATGGTGGCCCTGGCGGTGGTGGAGTTCATCTTCATCCTCGTTTTAATCAATTCCCGCAAAAAAGAAGACAGGGAAGACGAGAATTACGAGGATGAAAACAACCCCGATTGGGCCGGAAAAACCTCTGTGTAAGGCAGGCCTCCCTCATTCTCAATTCCCCGCCGGCCCACAGCATTGGCATACGGTTGGCCAGCGCACTTATCGGCTGTCTATCTGTTTGAACACTCGCTCCCCAAGCCGGGCCTTTTCATAAAGAGGCCTGGCTTTTTTGCGCCCGGCGAAAGAAAACAGCGCCCGTAAATTCAGCCCCGCCCTGCCCTTTTGCCGGCGGGCTGCAAGCCCTGTTTTGCCGCAGCGCCTTGCCCGGCGTATGGCAGGCGGCATTGTACTTTTTTTCTTTTTCCCTCAAGGGTTTCGCCCATCCTTTCGCTCTCCCTTTCGCCCGCCCCTTTTTGCCCTTTGGGCAAGGGCTCTCCGACGCTTTTCCCGGGCAAAGCCGGGGCTTCCCTCCCCTTCGCAAACAAAAACCCTCCGGTAAAAACCGGAGGGTTTTTTGCATAACGCGCAGCCTGGCCATAAGGGGTGCAACGCGCGGTGCAGGCGGCACACCCCAGCTGCGCGGCTTTGCCGGGTTACAGGTAGCGGGTTTCCATTTTGCCAATGGCCTCCCACAGGCCGTTCAGGTAGGTGGCGCCCAGGGCCCTGTCGTACAGGCCGTAGCCGGGCATGGCCACCTCGCCCCAAATGGCGCGGCCATGGTCGGGGCGCATGGGGCCGTCGAAGCCAATGTCGTAAAAGGCTTTCATAATTTCAAACATATCCATCGACCCGTCGGAGGAAAGGTGGGCCGCCTCGTCGAACTTGCCGGGGGCGTGGTGGCGCAGGTTGCGCACATGGGCAAAATGAATTTTGCCCTTCAGCGAGCGGATGATGTCGGGAATGTCGTTTTGGGGGTTAGAGCCCAGCGAGCCGGTGCACAGGGTAATGCCGTTGCAGGGGCTGGGCACGGCGTTTACAAGGTTGTGCAGCCGCTCTTTGTCGGTAACAATGCGGGGCAGGCCAAATACAGGCCAGGCCGGGTCGTCGGGGTGAATGGCCATTTTAATGCCGTATTTTTCGCAGGTGGGCATAATTTTTTTCAAAAAATACACCAGGTTGTCAAACAGCTTGGCGGCGTCCACCTCGCTGTACATGTCAAACAGCTCTTTTACCCTGCTCATGCGCTCGGGCTCCCAGCCGGGCAGCACAAACCCGTTAGACTTTTCGTCAATGGAATCAAACATTTTTTCAAGCGGCACGGCCTCTACCAAATCGTTGTCGTAGGAAAGCACGGTAGAGCCGTCCTCCCGCATTTTGGCAAGGTCCGAGCGGGTCCAGTCAAACACCGGCATAAAGTTGTAGCACACAAGGGTAATGCCCTCTTTGCCAAGGTTTTCAAGGGTTTCAATGTAGTTGGCAATGTAGCCGTCGCGGGCGGGCGCGCCCACCTTAATATCATCGTGAATATTTACGCTCTCAATGCCCTTTATGGTAAGGTCGGCCGCCTCTACCTCGGCCTTCAGCGCGCGAATGTCCTCCTGCTTCCACACCTCGCCGGGCTTGGTGCCGTACAGGGTGGTAATTACGCCGGTTACCCCGGGTATCTGCCGAATTTGCTGCAGGGTTACCGAGTCGTACCCGGTGCCAAACCAGCGCAGTGTCATATCCATAGTTATGTATCTCCTTTTTCTCTCTTATCGGTATTGCGGGGCAGGGCCCGCCATTGTGGGTTTCCCGGTTGCCAGGGCCGCTTGCCCGCGGCAGCACCGTTAACGTTAACGCCTTGATTCTTTTCTGATTATAGTGTACAATGCATGGTAAGTCAATTCTTTTAGCTGTTTTTTGGCTTATAAATTGAATTTTTGTGCAGCTTGCCACTTTTTAAAGAATTTTATTGTTAACGTTAACGCTTTTATTCCGGGCGCCGGGGCGGTATAGTTAAAATAGCAGGGGCGCGGCGTGGGCCGCCGCCCCGCCCTGCCGCACAGTTCTTTGCTGTTGCCACCGGCGGGGCGCCGCTTTTTCCCTTCCGCTTTGGCCGGCCCGCCGCCGGCTGCCGCCAATTTATGAAAGGCAGGAAATTTTTCAGTGCAAAAAGGCCAGCGCCCCACCATCAAAGAAATTGCCGAGCGCGCCGGCACCTCCATTGGCACGGTAGACAGGGCCCTCAGCAACCGCAGCGGCATCAGCCCCGCCACCAAGCAGCGGGTGCTGCAAATTGCCGCCGAGCTGGGCTATACCCCCAACAAGCTGGCCAGCGCCCTGGGCCGCAAGCGCACCCTGCGCATTGGGGTGGTGTCGGCTGAAAACCCCTCGGGCTTTTATTCCTATATCGAGCAGGGGGTGCGCCGCGCCGCCGAAGATTTGGCCGATTACAGCGTGGAGGCCGAGCTGCTGCTCACCCCCGTTTTAAGCCCGCAAGAGCAAAAAACGCTGCTGGAAAACCTTGACGTTTCCCGCTTCGACGGCCTTGCCGTAAACTCGGGCGGGGCGCCCAGCACCCCGCTCATCAACCGCTTTGTGCAAAGTGGGCTGCCGGTTATCACCTTTAACTCCGACGCGCCCGACAGCGAGCGCCTGTTTTTCATCGGCACCGATTCCCGCCAGGCCGGGCAGCTGGGCGGCGAAATGATGGGCAAATTTTTAAACAGCACGGGCTCGGTGGCGGTTATCGGCAACTTTGCGGGCACCAACACCTTTATCGACAGGTTTGGCGGCTTTTGCGAGGTGGTGCAAAGCCTGTACCCCGGCATTGCCATTGTGCCCTGCGCCGAATGCCACAGCTATTCTGAAAAAGCCTTCGAAATCATCACGGCCCTTTTGCAGCAAAACCCCGCCATAAACGGCATTTTTGCCGCGGGCTATTCGGCCACGGTGGGGGCCATGCAGGCGCTGAAGGCCGCAAACCGCCCCGACGTGCGCCTTATTGGCTACGACTTAAGCACCGCCACCCGCCAGGGCCTGGAGGAGGGCTGGTGCACCGCTATTTTGTACCAAGACCCCTTCGAGCAGGGCTACCAGGCGGTGCGGCTGCTGGTGCGCCACCTGTTAGAGGGCTGGCTGCCGCCCCAAAAAAAGCTGCTGATAGACCCCAAGGCCATTTTTCGCTACAACATGGCCAACTACACCAAATCCCGCTTCGCGCAAAACCCCTTCCGCTAGCCTGCCCTGCCAAACCGGCAGGCACGCAATACAATTTAAGGAGATACCCGCTATGAAACCCTTTATGGACGAAGACTTTCTGCTGGCCAGTGAAACGGCGCAAACCCTGTACCACAGCTATGCCGCCAAAATGCCCATCATCGACTACCACTGCCACATTAACCCGCAGCAAATTTTTGAAAACCACAAATTTGCCGACCTTGCCGAGGCGTGGCTGGGGGGCGACCATTACAAATGGCGGCTGATGCGCAGCGTTGGCACCGACGAAAAATACGTTACCGGCAGCGCCACCGGCTGGGAAAAGTTTTACGCCTTTGCCCAAACGCTGGAAAAATGCATTGGCAACCCGGTGTACCACTGGGCCCACCTTGAATTGAAGCGCTATTTTGGCTGCAGCCTGCCCCTGAACACCAAAACCGCCCGCGAAATTTGGGATTTGTGCAACGAAAAATTGCAAAACGACCCGGCCCTGCAGGTGCGCGGCATTATTGAGGCCTCGCGGGTTACCACCGTGGTTACCACCGACGACCCCATCGATTCGCTGGAATGGCACGAAAAGCTGCGTCAAGACCAAAGCTTTGCCACCAAGGTGCTGCCCGCCTGGCGGCCGGACAAGGCCGTAAACATTAACCAGCCTGGCTTTGTGGCGTATGTAGAAGCGCTTTCCGCCGCCGCGGGCCTTGCCATTGCCGATATGAAAGGCCTGCAAAGCGCCCTTGCGGCCCGCATGCAGCACTTTGCAAACCACGGCTGCAAAGCCTCCGACCACGGCATCAGCGGGGTTGCGTACGCCCCCGCCTCGGCCGAAGCGGGGGACGATATTTTTAAAAAGCGCCTGGCGGGCGAAGAGGTTACCGCCCAGGAAATTGCCATTTACCAATACGCCCTTATGCTGTTTTTGGGCCGGGAATACGCCCGCCTTGGCTGGGTTATGGAGCTGCACTTTGGCGCCCAGCGCAGCATAAACAGCAAAATGCTGGAGGCCCTTGGCCCCGACACCGGCTACGACACCATAGACCCGGTGCCCCGCATGCCCGGCCTTGCCGAATTTTTAAACCGACTGAACGCCGAAGACCTGCTGCCCAAAACCCTGATTTTTTCGCTGGAGCCCGCCGACAACGCCGTCATCAACTCGCTGGTGGGCGCCTTCCAGCAAAGCGGCATTGGGGGCAAGGTGCAGCAGGGCAGCGCCTGGTGGTTTAACGACACCAAAACCGGCATGGTAGAGCAAATTACCAGCTTTGCCAACTTTGCCCCCCTTGGCAACTTTGTGGGCATGCTTACCGATTCGCGCAGCTTCCTCTCCTACACCCGCCACGAATATTTCCGCCGCATTCTGTGCAATTTGCTGGGCGGCTGGGTGGAAAACGGCGAATACCCGGCAGACCTTGCGGGCCTTGGCGCCCTTGTGCAGGACATTAGCTACAACAACGCCATCACCTATTTCGGCTACTAAGCCCGGCGGCCCTGCCGCGGCCTATACGGCGCCGGCAAAAGCGCTTTGCCCGGCGGCCCTGCCGCCCAACAGCCGCCCCGCAAGCACCGTTTCACACCCGCCGCGCCCGGCCGCCGCAATACGTTTTTTTCGGCGCTTTGGGGCGCGGCCCCTCCTTCCCCTGCGCAAACCCGCCTATATAATAAGATTGGAGTAAACCTATGCAGCTAACAAACAACGGCCTTTTAAAAACGCAGGAATGGCAAGCCGCGGGCATTGCCCTGCCCGCCTTCAACCGCGAAGAGGTAACCCAAAAAACCCTGAGCGCCCCTACCTGGGTGCATTTTGGGGCGGGCAACATTTTTCGCGCCTTCCCCGCCGCCGTACAGCAAACCCTGCTGGAAAAGGGCATTGAGGAAAAGGGCATTGTGGTGGCCGAAGACTACGACTATGAAATTATTGACCGCATGAACCTGCCCCACGACAATTTAAGCCTGCTGGTAACCTTAAAGGCCGACGGCAGCACCGAAAAAACCGTGGTGGGCAGCGTGGTAGAGGCCCTGAAGCTGGACAGCGAAAACCCGGCAGACTTTACCCGCCTGAAATTTATTTTTGAAACCCCCGGTCTGCAAATGGCCAGCTTTACCATTACCGAAAAGGGCTACAGCCTGGTGCGGGGCAACGGCGAATTGCTGCCCGACGTAACCGAAGACTTTGCCGGGGGCCCCGCCGCCCCCAAAAGCTATATTGGCAAGCTGGCCGCCCTTTGCCTGCACCGCTACCAAAACGGCGCCACCCCGCTGGCCCTTGTAAGCATGGACAACTGCTCGCACAACGGCACCAAGCTGTACAACGCCGTAAACGCCTTTGCAACCGCCTGGGTGAAAAACGGCTTTGCCGACGAGGGCTTTGCCGAATACATTCAAAACCCCGCCAAGGTCTCCTTCCCCTGGAGCATGATAGACAAAATTACCCCCCGCCCCGACGAAGGGGTGCAAAAAATGCTGGAGCAGCTTGGCTTTGAAGAGGCCGCCGGCCTTGTAACCGCCAAAAACACCTATGTGGCCCCCTTTGTAAACGCCGAAGAAACCCAGTACCTGGTAATTGAAGACAGCTTTCCCAACGGGCGGCCCCGCCTTGAGGAGGGCGGCATTTTGTTCACCACCCGCGAAACGGTGGACAAGGTGGAAAAAATGAAGGTGTGCACCTGCTTAAACCCGCTGCACACCGCCCTTGCCGTTTACGGCTGCCTGCTGGGCTACACCAAAATAAGCGCCGAAATGCAGGACGAGGAGCTGGTAAAGCTGGTTCGGCAGGTGGGCTACACCGAGGCCCTGCCCGTGGTGGTAGACCCGGGCGTTCTCTCCCCCAAAGAATTTATTGACACGGTAATCAATGTGCGCTTCCCGAACCCCTTCATGCCCGACACCCCCCAGCGCATTGCCACCGACACCTCGCAAAAGCTGTCCATCCGCTTTGGAGAAACCATTAAGGCCTACCTTGCCAGCGCCACGCTGGACGTTCACTCTCTGCGGGCCATTCCGCTGGTGCTGGCGGGCTGGTGCCGCTACCTGCTGGCGGTGGACGACGAGGGCAACGCCTTTGCCCCCAGCCCCGACCCGCTGCTGGCGGAATTGCAGCCCCTGCTGGCCGGCATAACCCTTGGGCAGGCCGGGCCCTTCCACACCCGGCTGCAGCCCATTTTGTCGAACGCCGCCATCTTCGGCGTCGATTTGTACGCCGCGGGCCTTGGCCCGCTGGTGGAGGATTATTTTGCCAAGCTGGTGGCGGGCAAGGGCTCCGTGCGCGCCACCTTGCAGGCGGTGCTGGGCTAGGCGCCCCCCCGCCGCGGCCAAAGGGGCGCTGCCCCGCCCGGCGGGTGGTTCCCCAAGAAGCTGCCGCGTTTTTCTTTTGAAGGGGCGAACGGGCATTTTCCCCGCCCGGCTGCTGGTGCCCCAATACAAAACCGTGTACTTTCCAATATGAAAAGGAGGGCCGCAGCGCCCTCCTTTTTTGTTTCCCCCTCGCCCGGCAAGGCGGCCTGCCGCTTGGCGTGGTATAATGGGCTCAATAGATGTTCTTTTTTATAGGGTGTTCTGCTAAGGCTTGTTCCCTTCCGGCCTGTTTCCCTCCGGTTTGTTCCCTTCCCGGTTTGTTCCCTTCCCGGCTTGTTCCCTTCCCGGTTTGTTCCCTTCCCGGCTTGTTCCCTTCCCGGCTTGTTCCCTTCCCGGTTTGTTCCCTTCCCGGTTTGTTCCCTTCCCGGCTTGTTCCCTTCCCGGCCTGTTCTCTTCCCGGCCTGTTCCCTTCCATTTGCACTCCCCCGCTCGCACTTCACCGCCTGCGTTTTTCTGTTCCGGGCAGCCAACACGCGCGGGTCCTTTCCCCAAAATGCGTTTTCCCGCCTTTCAGGCAATTCCCCTGCCGCCAGCCTGCGGCAGGTTTTTAAGGGTTGTTATTGGCTGCCCGGCTCGCAAAGCGGTGGGCAGGCCGAAAGGAGCAATACAAAATGA
>JBKEBR010000037.1:0-3012 GCA_047973285.1 Oscillospiraceae bacterium
AAAATTTTTTTAATTCCGGCTTTGCAGGTGCAGCAGCGGAGAAAAGCGGTGCTGCCGCTGTGCCGCTTTTGGCGGGGCACAAAATTTCAAAAGATTTTGCCGGGGGTGTTAACACGCCGGGCTCTTTTGCCAATATTGTACACTATTGCTTGCAACGGCACAGCCCTGCCTGCAAAGAACAAATTGCTTCAACAGCCCCAAAAAGCAAAAAAAACAGAAGCCCCGCATTTGCGGTGCTTCTGCCAAAATACAATGGGTAACCCCTGCCGGAAAGAAAATTACGCTTTCTGCTCGGCGCTTGCTTTTTTCATCATGCGCGAAACCTTGCGGCTTGCGGTATTGCGGTGAATCAGGCCC
This sequence comes from Oscillospiraceae bacterium, assembly GCA_047973285.1. Taxonomy (GTDB): domain Bacteria; phylum Bacillota; class Clostridia; order Oscillospirales; family Ruminococcaceae; genus JAAYCI01. The sequence goes on from JBKEBR010000037.1 coordinate 358, forward strand.
TTGCTGGCGGCCTTTTCCAGTGCAACAGTGGCGTCTTTCACGGCGGCGCTTTTATTTTCAGCGTTTGCCTCAATGGAGGCGTTTGCCTTTTTAACCGTAGTTCTCAGGGCAGACTTCATTGTTTTGTTGTGGGCGGTTTGCTTGGTAGCCAAACGAACCCGGTCTTTCTGGGATTTAATGTTAGGCATCATTCCACCTCCTTAACTTTATTATTAGAATAGTGCAATTTATGATACCATCAAATGTACAGGAATGCAAGCCTTTTTGCGCTATTCCCACTTAAAATACAAAGAAGGGTCTTGCGCGTTTTACATAGCAAAGCACAAAGGCTGCGGCAAAGCAAACAAAAAGCAAGGGAAAGGCCCGCAGTTTATTTCGTCAAAACTTTAACACGCCCTTGTAGTTTAAATGGTTTTGGTATAAAATATATACATAAGGGCAACTGCGGGCTGCTATTTTACGGCAGTCTACGTTTTTGCTTGTTAATTATTAGGAGGTAGATTCCCCATGGGTATTAAAGTAGGTATTAACGGGTTTGGCCGCATTGGCCGTTTGGTTTTCCGCGCCGGGCTTAGCAACCCGAACATTGAATTTTTAGGCATCAACGACCCCTTTATGTCGCCGGATTATTGCGCATACATGCTGCGCTACGACACCATTCACGGCCAGTACAAAGGTGAGGTTTCCTATACTGAAAACTCTATTATAGTAGATGGCCGCGAAATTAAGTTTTATGCTGAAAAGGACCCCGCAAACATTCCCTGGGGCAAAATTGGCGTTGAATATGTAGTGGATGCCACCGGCATTTTCCATTCCAAAGACAAAGCCCAGGCCCATCTGGATGCCGGCGCCAAAAAGGTTGTTTACACCGGCCCCTCTAAAGACGACACCCCCATGTTTGTGTGCGGCGTAAACCTTGACGCCTACACCCCCGACATGAACTTTGTTTCCAATGCTTCCTGCACCACCAACTGCCTGGCCCCCCTGGCAAAGGTTATCAACGACAAGTTCGGCATTGCCGACGGCCTGATGACCACCGTTCACTCCACCACTGCCACCCAGCTTACCGTTGACGGTTCCTCCAAAAAAGACTGGCGCGGCGGCCGTGCGGCCTCTGCCAACATCATTCCCTCCTCCACCGGCGCCGCCAAGGCCGTGGGCAAGGTTATTCCCGAGCTGAACGGCAAGCTTACCGGCATGTCCTTCCGTGTGCCCACCCTCGACGTTTCGGTGGTAGACCTTACGGTTAACCTGAAGAAGGCCGCTACCTACGAAGAAATTTGCAAAACCATCAAAGACGCCTCTGAAGGCGAGCTGAAGGGCATTCTGGGCTACACCGACGAAGACGTGGTTTCCAGCGATTTCATTGGCGATGCCCGCACCTCCATCTTCGACGCAAAGGCCGGCATTCAGCTTACCGATACCTTTGTAAAGCTGGTTTCCTGGTACGACAACGAGTGGGGCTATTCCAACAAGGTTCTGCAGCTCATTGAGCACATGGACAGCGTGAAATAATTGCACCATCGTTTAAATTCTAAATAAAAATTCCTTTGCGGCTGTTTTGCAGCAGCGCCTGTTGTAGCTATTGGCGTATTGTTGGACTAGCGGCGGCGAAGAAAACGAGATCCCTTTCTGAGGTTTGTTGTGCAGAAAGGGATATTTTTTTGCCATCACCGGTGTTGCCGGAAAAATTCAAGATGAATTGTGAAAGCCCAAAAATATCGGGCCCAATAAGCGAAAAGCAACGGCAAAGCAAAATTCTTTCCCTCAAAAATAAGCCTGAAATTTTTTTTTTAATTTTGCGGCGCAAGCAGGGGCCGCCAATTTCACCAAGTGCATTTTTAAAGCCCTGTAAATTTATATAAACGGGGTTTTGCGCACAAGCGTGCAAAAAGCCCGCGGCTATGGCATAATAAATAACAACATACTGCCAATTGTATAAAAGGGGCTTTGTATGGTTACACTGGTTTGGTTTCGGGATAAAAAGAAAGCGAAAATTTTTTGTATTATCATGGGGGCTATTGCGGCGGCATTTTTTCTTGCCTCGGCGGCGCTTTATGCTGTAGAGCAATATAAACTTTCTACGTACTACCATTTGGCTGTAACAGTGGCAGACTATGATACCAGCAATGGAAAAGACGTTTGGACGGAAGTGCAGTTCGACAGAGCCGGTGTGGGCTATGTAACGCGCATAAAAGGGCATTCTTATTGGATGAAAACAGGGGAGCAGTTCGGCGCATTGATAAACCCTGCCAACCCGGCTGAAATTCAGCCAATGCAAAGCATTGGAACGTTGCCGCGAACACTCTTGTTTCCGGGGCTGCTGTTCGGTGTCTTTTTTCTGGTGTATTTAGCAAACTATTTTCTCATTGTGCGCCGAGAAAAGAAAAAGAGTTGAAAATTGGTGTTTATCTATACTGTTTATAATAGAGAGGGTGTTGGCGATGTTCAGAGAAATGCGCCGAAAAAAACAGGTTTTATCCGCCGAGGAATGTGTAGAGGTGTTAAACCGTGGTACATCGGGTGTGCTGGCTGTGCTGGGTGATGGCGGGTACCCTTATGCCGTTCCGCTGAGCTATGTGTACCAGGGCAATAAAATTTTTTTCCACAGCGCCCGCACAGGCCATAAGCTGGATGCCATTGCCGCGAATGAAA
>JBKEBR010000038.1:0-10155 GCA_047973285.1 Oscillospiraceae bacterium
ATATAGCACCCCTAAAGGGGGGTGTCAATGAAGAACAACATGGTTTTAAATGGCCGGAAGGCATAAAGAAAAGCTTGTAAAAGAAAGAAAAAATAATTGCAAAATTCCCCTTTTCAAATTCGGCAATATTTGGTATACTATTGGTTGACTCTCAAAATGTTGCAGCCTGGCCTTTGGCCCGGCGGGCAGGGTTTTTGCCCATGGCAGAGTGCAAAAAATAATATGGCCATATCGTGGGCCTTTAGCTCAGTTGGTTAGAGCATCCGGCTCATAACCGGACGGTCCCGGGTTCAAGTCCCTGAAGGCCCACCACGATAATAAAGAAAACGCCGTTCCTGAAAAAGGATTCCGGCGTTTTCTTTTCTATTTATTGCGTTATACAACCAGAGGGATAAAGCTTGTAAGCGGCTTGCTGCAAGGGCGGCGGCTGTTTAAAGTTTTGCCTGGCGGAATGCAGAAACACCGTGTGGGTTTTGCTGAAAAGAGAACGGTTGAAAAACCAAACGGGCTACCCCAAAATGCAAAAACCCTAAGTGCTGCAAGCAATTACGCAGCAAAGCCGGGTTTTGCAATTTCTTCGGCAAAAAGAAGAGAAAAAAACGGCACGCCCTCAGCGTTTGCAGGCTTTAAAATGCAGCGCACATATTTTGCCGTGGGTGGAATATACGCTTCATCAAATTCATCTACCCCCATAGACCTCGAATCAAAATAGCTGTATTCCAAAAAAGCTTCAATTGTGCCGTCGCTTAAAACGGCAGTTTGCAAAATAGAAACCGTTATGCCCTCGTTTTTCGGCCAGTGGCCGTCATAATAAAAGCCACCCTCGGCTTTGGCAAGGCCATAGCCGCTTGCGGTTACCGCCTCTGCGTGAAGAGAGGCATCAAAATTTGAAATACCATATTCATATTCGGCCATGGTATTTACCAGTGCATAGGGTATGGTTTTACCGGTAAGGTCCTCGCCGGTTGTTCGGTAGTGCCAGTCGGCGGCGTCAAAGATAGCCCAGGTAATGGCGTTGGCATCGGTAAGGCCCTGGTTTGCGTCATATTCCAAAACGGGGTACATATAGTTTTCCACATAGTTGGTAAACGCAACCTGGCTTGTGCCGGGGGGCAGTGCCCATTCGGGGATGTGCAGGCGCCAGGTTGTGCCCTGCGGGCCCAGCAAAAAGGCATAGCTGGGGAAATTTGGGTACCCAATATTTTTGCGCGCGGTGGTAAACATTTCCCATTGGGCGCCGTTCCACGCAACATTCCACACAAGAAAATCCTGGGTGCCCGCCTGTGCTTCGGCCGGTATTTCTATGCCGGCAGGCTGCCAGCTTGCCCCACCGTCAAAGGTTTCAAACACCTGCGGTGTTTCCTTTTCAATGCTGCTGGTATAATTAAAATAAGCCCAGCCCATGGCAGAAGAGGCAAAAGTGAAATTTGCATTGGCGTAAGGCAGCTGCATGCTTTGGGCAAACTGCCAATTTGCCCCGCCGCTGCCGGTGGTATACAAAAAATAAACATCGCTTTGGGGGGGCCGCTGCAACCAGCCACCCGTTGTTTTCAGAGGTGAAACCAATGGCAACACAGCTTATCTGCTCGCTTCCGGGCGCCGGCTGTTCTGCCAGGGAAATGGTCTCCGTTGCCCAGCTTTCGCCGTCGTTATGGCTAACCGCAACCGAAAGGCTGTTTTGCGTGGAAGAGCCGCTTGCGGCAAGCACCTTCTGGCTTGCAAAAAGGGTGGCGCTGCCACCGGCAAAAGCAGCCGGAAGCTTTCGTTGCTGCCATTCCCCCTGCTGGTTTTTATACATGAAAAAAAGGGGCGGGGTTTCTTCCTCGCCGGAATAATCCAAAAAGGCAAGGCTTTCCAAAGTGGTAAACTCCGGCACAGGCACAGGGTTTTGCCCGGTGGTGGATAAAGCGGCAATAACCCCGCCCTCCCCGGCAGTTGTAACTTCCGGCGCAGCCTGGCAGGCAAAAGCAAAAAACGGCAGAACCGTGGTAAGCAATGCGCAAAGCAATCTTTTTATGAGTTTCAAAACCCAATCCTCCGTAAATTGTTTTTCAGCGGCACAGCCATATAGCAAAGTATACCATGAGCTGCAAAACGAGGCCAGCAGGGTCTTTGCCCGCTAAGAAAATACCCGGCCGAAAAGGTTGCCGGGTAGCCCCCAAAACAAGACATGTCAAAAACAGCACATCAATTTTGGCTAAATTTTCTTAGATATTTTACACAAGCACACGGCAATATCTTTGTGCAGAAACGAGAAAACAAGCGAATGGCGGCTTTTTTGCTTGCAAATGGAAAAGCCGCGCGGTATTCTGGTAATAGAAATTGGAAACGTTACCGGAAATAATTCCGGTATTGTTTACAAAATAAAGCAGGGGGCCCGCCATGAATGACCTTACCATTATAGACATTGCAGATTTGGCGGGTGTAAGCGTGTCTACCGTTTCCCGGGTGCTCAACAAGCACCCAGACGTAAGCGCAAAAACCTGCAAAAAAGTGCTGGACATTATCAACCAATACGGTTATGTGCCCAACAACAGCGCCCGCAATTTAAAGCGGGAGTCCATGAAGGCGGTGGCGGTAATTGTAAAGGGGTTTTCCAACCCCATTTTTACCGCCATGCTGGGCATTATTCAGCACGAGCTGGAGCAAAACGGATACACCATGATTTTGGCCCAGGTAGAAACCAACCAGGACGAAGTGAGCGCCGCCATTAGCCTTTGCAAAGAAAAAAAGCCTCGCGGCCTTATTTTTATGGGCGGCAATTTCCGCCACACCCGCGGCAAGCTGGCCATGCTGGACGTTCCCTTTGTAATGCTTACCATCACCATGCACAACAATGTAGACCGCGGGGCCTTTTCCAGCGTAACGGTAGACGACCACGCCGCCGGGTACAATGTGGCGCAAAGAATATTCGAAGAGGGCCACCGCCGCCTTGCGGCCATCGGCTCCAGCGCGAACGACATAAGCATAAGCCGCCTGCGCATAGAGGGGTTCCGCAGCGCCATGCAAAGCAACGGCCTTGCCAATGAAGACAGCCAAATTGCCTATGCGGGTGAATTTTCTTACAAGGCCGGGTACGATGCCGCCAAAGAATTGCTGCGCCGGGCGCAGTTTACCTGCCTGTTCTGCATTTCAGACATTCTTGCCTTTGGCGCCATTCGCGCCATACACGACGCGGGGCTTTCGGTGCCACAAGATATATCGGTGGTTGGGTTCGACGGCATTGAAGAGGGGCGGTACCACATTCCCTCCCTTGCCACCATGAAGCAGCCCGAAACCGATATGGCGTATGAATCGGTGCGCATTCTGCTGAACCATATCCGCAGCGGGGCGCCCCACCGCCATTTGCTGTTCGACGCGGTGTTCCAGCAGGGAGAAAGCTTTGCGCCGGCCGCACACAACTAAGTTGCCAAGCCAGAAGCAAACCATGCTTCTGAAAAAATACAACGCACACAATTACAAGGAGGATATGTTATGAAATCCAAACGTTTGTTGGCTCTTCTTTTCTCCGGGCTGATGGCAGCGGGGCTGCTTTCCGCCTGTGGCGGAAGCGCATCGTCGTCTGCCGCAGCCTCTTCCGGCGCGTCCAGCGCGGCCGCCGCGGGTACCGGGTCGGTGTATTACCTCAACTTTAAGCCCGAGCAGGACCAGCAGTGGCAAGACCTTGCCAAAAAGTACACCGAGCAAACCGGCGTAGAGGTAGTGGTGCTTACCGCCGCAGCCAACCAGTATGAAACAACCCTTAAGTCTGAAATGGCAAAATCTGAAGCGCCCACCCTGTTTCAGGTAAACGGCCCGGTTGGCCTTGCCAGCTGGAAAGACTACACCTACGATCTTTCCGGCAGCCAGCTGTATGGCGAATTGACCAGCGATGAATTTGCCCTTAAAAACGGCAGCGAAGTGGCCGGTATTGCCTATGTAATTGAAACCTACGGCATTATTTACAACAAGGCCCTGCTGGAAGAAGCCGGATACACCCAAGACGACATCAAAAACTTTGCCGACCTGAAAAAGGTTGCCGAAGACATTACCGCCCGTTCAAGCGAGCTTGGCTTCTCGGCCTTTACCTCTGCCGGTATGGACGGCACCTCCGACTGGCGTTTTAAAACCCACCTTGCCAACCTGCCCATTTACTATGAATACAAGGCAGACGGCATTAACTCCACCGATGCCATTAAGGGAAGTTATCTCGACAATTACAAAAATATTTGGGACCTTTACATCAACAACTCTGCCACCAGCCCCAAGCTCCTCAGTACCAAAACCGGGGACGACGCCGTGGCTGAATTTGTAACCGAGCAGGCAGCGTTCTACCAAAACGGAACCTGGGCGTACAACGATATTGCCGTGCTTGGCGACGACAACCTTGGCATGCTGCCCATTTACACTGGCGTGGAAGGCGAAGAGGAACAGGGCCTGTGCACCGGCACCGAAAACTACTGGTGCGTAAACAAAAACGCTTCGGAAGAAGACATTCAGGCCACCCTCGACTTTTTGTACTGGTGTGTAACCTATGAAGAAGGCACCCAGGCGTTGTGCGAAGACATGGGCTTTGTAATTCCCTTCAAAAACAACCTGCCCGCCGCAAACCCCCTGGTAAACATTGCCAACGACTATGTGGCCAACGGCTTCACCCCGGTTTCCTGGAACTTTACCACAATGCCCTCTGAACAGTGGAAAAACGACCTAGGCTCTGCCTTAACTGCCTACGCTGCCGGCACCGGCACCTGGGACGGCGTTAAAACCGCCTTTGTAGACGGCTGGGCCACAAACAACAGCTAACCTGTTTTCAACCATTCAAACACCAATAAACAAGCGGGCGGAGAGTGTGCTCCGCCCGCTGTGTTGCTAAGGGAGAAGAATTATGGAAAAAGCCATAAAACGATATTTTCCGCTCTTTCTGCTTCCTACACTGGCCGCTTTTATCATTGGGTTCATTGTTCCTTTTATTTTGGGGGTGTGGCTGTCTTTTTGCAAGTTCACCACCATTATTGACGCGACTTTTGTAGGGTTTGAAAATTACCAAAAAGCATTTGCAGACCCCACCTTTCTGAATTCTCTCGGCTTCACGGTGCTGTTTGCGGCGGTAAGCCTTGTAATCATCAATGTGGTTGCCTTTGCCCTTGCTTCGCTGCTAACCCAAAAGCTGCCGGGCACCAATTTGTTCCGCACCATATTTTTCATGCCGAACCTCATTGGCGGCATTGTGCTGGGGTACATTTGGCAGCTTATTTTCAACGGCATTCTGGCCAAGTTCGATTTAGCCCTGAACCTTGAGGCCAAATATGGCTTTTGGGGCCTTGTTATTTTGGTTGCATGGCAGCAAATAGGCTATATGATGATTATTTATATTGCCGGGCTGCAAACCATTCCGCCCGAGCTTAAAGAGGCGGCCGACATGGACGGCGCCAGCTCTTTGCAGCGGCTGTTCCGGGTAACCCTTCCCATGATGATGCCCTCTATCACCATTTGCACCTTTCTTTCCGTTACTAACGGCTTCAAACTGTTCGACCAAAACCTTTCCCTTACGGCAGGCGAGCCCGCCCGTGCCACCGAAATGCTGGCCCTTAATATTTTTAACACCTTTTATTCCCGTGTTGGGTTTGAAGGGGTGGGGCAGGCCAAGGCGGTTTTGTTCTTTATTCTTGTGGTGGGCATAGGCCTGCTGCAGCTGCGGTTAACCCGTTCCCGGGAGGTGCAGCAATGAAACCTTTGAAAAAAGCAGGCAAATGGCTTGGCTCGCTTTCTGTGCTGGCCATTGCCCTGGTATATATATCGCCCATTTTCATTATTTTAATGAACTCTTTCAAAAAGAAAACCTATATCAACCTCGAGCCCTTTACCCTGCCCACCGAAAAAACCTGGACAGGGTTTGACAACTATATCTCCGGCATCGAAAACTACAATTTTCTTTCCGGCGTGGGCTGGACGCTTATCATCACCATTGGTTCGGTGGCGGCCATTTTAATATGCTGCTCCATGTTTGCCTGGTTCATCACCCGGGTGCAGAATGCCTTCACCAAGCTTTTGTACCTGCTGTGTGTCTTTTCCATGGTGGTGCCTTTTCAAATGGTTATGTTCACCCTTTCCAAAACCGCCGACACCCTAAAACTTACCACCCCCTGGGGCATTATTGTGGTATACCTGGGCTTTGGCGCAGGGCTTGCCGTGTTTATGTTCAGCGGCTTTATAAAAGGCATTCCGCTGGAAATTGAAGAGGCCGCCATGATAGACGGCTGCAACCCGCCCCGCACCTTCTTCAGCGTAGTGCTGCCCATGATGCAGCCCACCTTTATTTCGGTGGGTATTCTGCAAACCATGTGGATTTGGAACGACTTTTTGCTGCCCTACTTAATTTTAGACCAAAAAAGATACAAAACCATTTCCATGATTATTCAGGGCATGAAGGGAAGCTATGGCCGGGTGGATATGGGGGCCATTATGGCCTGCCTTATTCTGGCGGTTATTCCCGTGGTTATCTTTTATCTCTCTTCGCAAAAATACATCATCAAAGGCGTTGCTGCCGGTGCGGTAAAGGGTTGATTATACAGTGGACACCAATTTTAACATTCCAAAGCGGGCGGCAGGGGTTCTTTTGCCGGTAAGCAGCCTGCCCTCGCCCTACGGCATTGGCGCCTTTGGCAAAGAGGCCCGCGCCTGGGTGAATTTTCTGCAAAGCGCCGGGCAGCAGTACTGGCAGGTACTGCCCCTTGGCCCCACCAGCTTTGGCGACAGCCCCTACCAAAGCTTTTCGGCCTTTGCGGGCAACCCCTATTTTATCGACCTAGACACCCTGTGTGAGGAAGGCCTTCTGCTAAAACCGGAATATGCCGGTATCCGCTGGGGCCGCTCGGCCGCCCGGGTAGACTACAACACCGTGTACCAAAACCGCGAGGCCGTGCTGCGCAAAGCCTTTGCCCGGTTTGCGGGCGGGCCCGCGCTGGACGCCTTTCAAAAAGAAAACAGCCACTGGCTGGAAAACTATGCCCTGTACATGGCAATAAAAGCCACCCAGGGCAATCGCTCCTGGATAGAGTGGGAGCAGGGCGCCCGGCTGCGCAAAGAAGAAGCCCTTCAAAAATATGCGCGGGAACTGGCAGAGGACATTCGCTACCACATTTTTGTGCAGTATCAATTTTTTAAGCAATGGAATGCGCTGCGCGCCTACGCCAACCAAAAAGGCGTGGAAATTATTGGGGACATTCCCATTTATGTTTCGCTGGACAGCGCCGATGTGTGGGAAAACAGGCAGCTTTTTCAATTGGATGCAGAGGCCCTGCCCATTGAGGTATCGGGCTGCCCGCCCGACAGCTTCTCGCAGGACGGCCAGCTGTGGGGCAACCCCCTTTACAATTGGGAAGGTATGAAGCAAGACGGGTTTGCCTGGTGGGTTGCCCGCATGCAGGCCAGTTTTAAGCTGTACGATGTGCTGCGCATCGACCATTTCCGCGGGTTGGAAAGTTATTATGCCATTCCGTATGGCGCCACAACAGCCCGCAGCGGGCGCTGGCGGGCCGGCCCCGGCATGGGGTTTGTAAACGCCCTGCGGCAAAAGGTGCCCGAGGCCCGCATTATTGCCGAGGATTTGGGCTTTTTAACCGACGGCGTGCGCAAGCTGCTGAAAGACAGCGGGTACCCCGGTATGAAGGTGCTGCAGTTTGCCTTCGATACCCGCGAAGAGGGAGATTACAGCCCGTATAATTATGGAACAAACAACATTGTGTTTACCGGCACCCACGACAACGACACGGTACTGGGCTGGGCCCGCCATGCGGCGGGCGGCGACATACGCCACGCCATGGAATATGTGAATGCCCGCTTTAAGTGGCAGTTGCCGGGGGCCCTTATTCGGCTGGCGCTGCAAAGCCGGGCCGCGCTGGCGGTGGTGCCGCTGCAAGACTGGCTGGGCCTTGGCAGCAAAGCCCGCATCAACACCCCCGCCACCATTGGCGGCAGCAACTGGCGCTGGCGCGTGGGGGCCAAGGCGCTAAAGCCCGGCCTTGCCCGCCGTATGCTGGCGCTGGCAAAGCTGTATGGCCGCGCCCCGCGGTAAATAGCGGGGTAAGCGCCCTTAAAGCGGCAAGAGGCGCGGCGGGCAAAGAGGGCAATGCCCTGGGCCGGCGCGCTGGCGTTTTGCAAAATAAAAATGAAACCCAACAGTTTTAACAGATAACCCGCGAGGTGGTAACAATGCAGGAGTACAAACAAAAGCTGGAACAATTGCTGGCGGCAGGTGCCAAGGCCGACCTAAAGCAGCTGTATGCGGCCGTAAGCGAGGCGGCAATGGCCCAAATACAGCCGGTTTGGCAGCAGCCGCAAAGCGGGAAAACCGCCTGCTATTTTTCGGCGGAATTTCTCATTGGCCGGGTGGTGTATGCCAACCTGTATAATTTGGGCCTTTTAAACGAAATGAAAGAGGTGTTCCAGCAGCAAGGGCTGGATGCCAACATGTTTGAAGAGGTGGACGATGCGGCCCTTGGCAACGGTGGGCTTGGGCGCCTGGCCGCCTGCTTTTTAGATTCGGCCGCCACCTGCGGGTATGCCCTGAACGGCTATGGCATTCGCTACCGGTACGGCCTGTTCCGGCAATATTTTAAAAAGGGGTTTCAGCAGGAAGAGGCCGACAACTGGCTTCGCTTTGGCGACCCCTGGAGCGCCCGCCGCGAAAACGAGCGGGTGCTGGTGCGCTTTAAAAACCAAAATGTGTGGGCGGTGCCCTACGATATGCCGGTTATCGGCTACGGCGGCAAAACGGTAAACACCCTGCGCCTGTGGCAGGCAGAACCGGAAACTCCCTTTGATTTTGAGCAATTCAACGACCAAAATTACCAAGAGGCCTACCGCCGGCAGAATGAGGCGGCGGCCATTTCCGCCGTGCTGTACCCCAACGACGACACCGCCGAAGGCAAGCGCCTGCGTTTAAAGCAGCAATACTTTTTTTCGGCGGCCTCGCTGCAAAGCATTCTGGGCCGGTACAAAGCGCGCTTTGGGCAAAATTTATGCGGCCTGCCGCAGCAGTTTGCCATTCAGCTGAACGACACCCACCCAGTGGTTGCCATTCCCGAGCTTTTGCGCCTGCTAATGGCGGGGGAAGGGCTTCCCTTTGCCGAGGCTTTTGCCCTTGTGCAGCAAACCTTTGCCTATACCAACCACACCATTATGGCCGAGGCGCTGGAAAAATGGGAGGTAAACCTTTTTTGCGAGGTTATTCCCGAGGTGTACCCGTATGTGGTTATGCTGCAAAATTATTTAAGCGAGGAACTAGCCGGGCGGGCCGTTGCCCCCGGGCAAAGGGCTGTTTACAATATTGTGGAAGACGGGCGCATCCACATGGCCCGCATGGCGGTGTTTGCCACCCACAGCACCAACGGCGTGGCGGCCCTGCATACAGAAATATTAAAAAACGACGTCCTGAAAGAGTGGTACGCCCTGTACCCCGAACGCTTTAACAACAAAACCAACGGCATTACCCAGCGCCGCTGGCTGGGCCTTTGCAACCCGGAGCTTGCCGCCTTTATTACCGGCCGCATTGGCAGCGGCTGGCTTACCAATTTAAGCGAGCTTGAAAAGCTGGCCCCCTATGCCGAGGATGCCGCCAGCCTGCGGCAGTTTATGGCCATTAAGGCGCAAAAAAAGCAGCAGCTGGCAAACCACGTGCAGGTGCATGAAAACGGGTTTGCCCTCAATGTAAACTCCATTTTCGATATTCAAATTAAGCGCCTGCACGAATATAAGCGCCAGTTTTTGAACGCACTTTCTATTTTAGACATCTACTTTTCCCTTAAAGAGGGGGCGCTGCCGGGCTTTGTACCCATGACCTTTTTGTTCGGCGCAAAAGCGGCGCCGGGGTATAAACGGGCCAAGGGCATTATCAAATTCATCAACGAAATTGCCGCCAAAATAAATGCCGACCCCGAAACCAAAAACAAATTACAGGTTTTGTTTGTGCAGAACTACAATGTGTCTTATGCGGAAAAGCTGATTCCCGCGGCGGACATCAGCGAGCAAATTTCTACGGCGGGCACCGAGGCCTCGGGCACCGGCAACATGAAGCTGATGCTGAACGGCGCGGTTACCCTCGGCACTTACGACGGCGCCAACATTGAAATTGTGGAGGAGAGCGGCGAAGAAAACAACTTTATTTTCGGCGCCAGG
>JBKEBR010000039.1:0-1694 GCA_047973285.1 Oscillospiraceae bacterium
ATGCCGGGCATGTTGATGTCGACAATGGCAATGTCGGGGCGGTGCTTTTCCAGCAGGTGAACCAGCTCTATTCCGTTGGCGGCATACCCCAGAATATGCACCTGGGGGCATTCTTTTTTTATAAGCAGGCCCAGTGCCTTGCACTCTATTTCTTCATCGTCGGCAATTACCATTGTGTATTGCATTTGGTTTCACCCCTTTTCTTTGCCACCGCCTTTGTACGGCATGCCAATTTGTATCCGTGTTTTTTGGGCGCCGCTGTCAATGGCGAAGGTGAGGCCGTCATTAAAAAACTGTTTCAGCCGCCAGTATACGTTTTGCAGGCCGCTGTGGTTTTCGGAATCGTGGCCGGACATTTCAAAAGATTCCAGCAGCTGCTGCCGCTGCCGGTTGCTTATTCCCATGCCATTGTCGCAAACCTCTAAAAAAACAAACCCGCCTTTCTCGTAGGCGCTTACGCGTATTTCACCATTGTACAGCACATTTTTAAGCCCGTGCACAATGCAGTTTTCCACCAGCGGCTGCAATACCATACAGGGCAGTTCTTGGGTTTTGCAGGCCTTTTCCAAATGAAAGAAAAAATTAATTCGCTTGCCAAACCTCTTTTTTTGTATAAAGGCATACTGCCGCACATTTTCCATCTCTTCGCTCACGGTTACCACCTTGGTTACGCGCCCCAGGTTGTAGCGCAGGTAATTGGCCGTGTACTCTATCAACTGGGCTGTTTCTTCGGCATTTTCAATATAGGCGGTTTGAGAAATTATGTTTAAGGTGTTGAACAAAAAATGTGGGTTAATGCGCGCCTGCAGCAGCTTAAGCTGGCTGCTTTGCAGCGCGCCGGTAATGCGCAGGTTTTCCATTTCGGCCTGCTGCAGCTGTTCTTTGATTTGCGAATCTTCCTGTATAAGCTTCATTTGCTGCTGAATGGTACGCAGCATGTCGTTGAATGCCTCTGCAAATACCTCCAGTTCATCGTTGGTTTTAATGGAAATTTCTTTTTGCTGTGTAGGTGCTTTGACGATTAGCTGGGCAAACCCGGTTAACTGTTTTACCGACATGCTGACCCCCCGTATAACACGGCGGTGAAAAAACAAAAAAACCAGGAATGCAAGCAGTACCAGGGTGCCCTGCAAAAAAACAAAAAGGTTGTTCAATATTTGCGTTTTGTCTTTCATTTCCCGGGTTATAACCAGCTCGGCCGAGTAAACGTTTTTAAAGTTTTGGCTGATATAGGAAACGGTTCTTTGCGCATTGTAATACTCATCCAGCAGGGCGGGGTCTACGTTGGTTTGCTCCAGCTGCACGTAGGTTTCAATGCGGTTCACAACGGAATTGCTCACATCAAGATACGACTGCACAAGGTAGTAAAGGTCTGCCACTTCACGGGTCCATTTCTGCTGCAGGTCCTGATACACCGTCTCTGCCGTATTGCGCGCTTCCCCGGAGCTTACCCAGTATTCTTCAATGCTTGCCGCGCGCAGGTAGGTTACACTGTCGAACAGCAGCCCGTTGGTGGTTTCCACATTGGTAAAAAGGCGGTTAAAATGCAGCAAACGGTCCATTTCGTTTTCATACTGGGCGGTTACATACCCGTTGAACAAAATGGAGGAAATAAAAACCAGCAACATGGCGAACAAAATAATAATGTAGCCGCGCCCGTATTTTTTAGAGATGCTGCCCACGCCGCCGGCCGC
>JBKEBR010000040.1:0-21540 GCA_047973285.1 Oscillospiraceae bacterium
CACGTTGCCTGAACTGTTAAAAATAATGCTTAAGCAACCCGCTTTTACGATTGGCCCATTTTTCACTGCAACCTTTTTCCACTTGGTTGTTGTTTTGGGGGGTATAACGGCCGGTATATTTGCCTGTTATTTATTGAAAATTTCGCTGTCTGTTAAAGTTAAAACCTTGCTTTTCGCCACCTGGGTTTCCATCTTAGCACCATTTTCCTGGTTTCTTCTGGCGCAAAACCACACTTCTATTCACACCGTTCAATGCTCTGTTTTGTGGTATTTGCCCTTTGCAATTCTGCTTTATTTCCTGTTTGCCTACCTTATAAACACCGGCCTTCATCTCGGCATTCACAAAATATTGCTCCGCTAAGAGCCGCCTTTTTTGCGCGCCTTTTTCTTTTCTTTTATTTTTTCCATTGCCTTTGCAAACAGCGCGTCAACCCCGCCGGTATACATTTGTGCCCTGCCATATTTTTTTTCAAAAATAGAAGCGTTCAGCACCGCGCCCAGCAGCAGAATGTGGCAGCAAAAATTCAGCCAAAACATCAAAATAAAAAGCGCACCAAGCGCCCCGTAGCTGTTAAACGAGCGGGAAAGGAACTGCATATATAAGGTAAACAACTGGGTAAGCAGCATCAGGTCGCCCATGGCAAATACGGCGCCGGGCCATATATCCCTGAACTTCAGCTTTACGTCGGGCAGAACATAGTACATCACCATAAGAATGCAAAACAGCACCACAAGCATAACCGGCCACTTAAAATCTGCCAGGTAACGGTTTAAATTGTCGGCCCAGGCAAACAGCTGGCCAAGGTTGTACAGCAGTGCCTGCCCCATGCCAAACACCAAAATAAATACAATCAGCAGCAGCAGAATGAGCATTACCATCAGCATTGAGATAATTCGTTTCAGCAAAAACCCATTGAAAAAGCCACTTGGCGCCGAAACCCCATACGCCTTGTTGGAGCTTTTTTGCAAATAGCTGATGCCCCGCCCCGCCGACCACAACAAGCCAATGGCGCTGATGGAAAGCAGGCCCCCGCTGCTGGAGGTGAGCAGGCTGCCAATAATGGGGTTCAGCACCGTTTGCACCGCCGGGGGCAAAATGGAATCGATATACGGCAGCACCGAAGCCGGGGATATTTCAAACAGTGCCAGAATATTGCCGCCGGCAATGGCAAGGGGAAACAGCGAAAGCAGCAGGTAATAGGCCACAATTACCGAAGAGGCTGAAATATCCGCTTCCAAAAAGCGGTCTTTAAAAATAATAAGCCAGGCTTTCTCCTTTTTCGCATCCATTCCCCCACCCCCTTGCACCTGTTACGTGGTTTTTTTGTTTTTTTGAAGCGCCGCATGCAAATCCCAAAAAGTGAAAAGCGCGGGCACCCCCAGCACTGCCACAAGCCACAAACCCGACCCGAGAGCGCCCCCCGTCAAATATTTTATGTACGAGGGCAATATGGCCACCTGCAGGCAAATGGGCACAAAAAGCCTTTTGGACCGGTATACCGCATAACATACGGCCAAAACCTCCGCCATATAAAAGTACCGCTCGTGCATGCCGGGCATAATATAGGGCACCAGCGCCGCCAGAAAAATAAAAAGCAAAAATTCCGCTTCTGTTGTAAACCGGTCTTTTTTTGCCAGCAGAAAAAGGCAACCGCCACAATGGCAAGCAAAGCAAACAGCACAAGCCCGTTTGAAACCATATACACCTGTTCTTGGTTCAGCGTGCTGAAAAAGACCATGCCATTTGAAATATTGGGGGCCAATGTGTGCACTGCGGTTTGCATGCTGTATGCTTCAAACAGGCGAAGCGGGTTCCCCGAGGCGATGACCGCCGGCAAAAACGCCAAAATATAGCCCACAAAAAGCATGAAAAATTGCCGCAGGCGCAGCCGGCCGCACAGCCAGAACACAACAAAGGCGGGCAAAATAAAAATGGCCTGCAGCTTTATGGCAAGGGCAAGGCCGTAAAGCCCCAGCGAAAGCGCCTTTTTATTGCCCAACCAGAAAAAAATGGCAAACAAAACAACCGCGACATACATGGCGTCGCACTGGCCCCAGGCGGCGGAGTTCAAAAATACCGTGGGTAAAAAAAGCAAAACAGCGTAGGTAAAAGCCGCTTTCCAGGTTGCCGCCGTAAGCCTCCACACCACCAGCGCCCCGCCTGCCGCCATACAAAAATCGGCAATGGTGGAGGTAATTTTAATCACCTCCATGTTGTTCAGCCCCGGAATGTAGGTAAACAGCGCCAAAAGGTAATGGTAGGGCGGCGAATAGTTGCCAAGCTGCAGGCCAATGGAACGCAGCCCCTGGTTTTGGCGTATATAGTTCAGCCAGCCATCCAAAAAGGTAACAAAATCCTCACTGACAAAGGGCCAAAAATAGGTGCGCGCCCAAAAGGCAATTCCTGTGGCGCACACAACAAAAAGCGGAATTCGCACTTTGAATAAAAAAGCCCTTGCGGTATCCTCCAGCCGGTCTGCACCTTTTGCAACTTTTTTAAGCACAGGCAGTTCAACCCCTTTCGGTGTATACTATTTTATTATATCCAAATTCCGGGCTTTTGCAATTTTCTCACCTGCTGCCGCACATAAATTGCCAGGCTGTTCTCAATTTTCTTTACAAACAGCAGCCCGGCAGGTACACTGAAGAAAGCAGTTTAATGAAAAGTGAGGATATTGTATGGTGGTGTTTGCAAACGGGCGCCTTTGCAAGGAGAACAGCCTGCCCGGCAAAGAGGCAAAAGCCGTTTATTTTATAAAAACAGAGGAGCTTGCGGCAAGCGCCAAAAAGCTGCAGATGGAGACCATTCTGCTGCCACCGCTCGATGAAAGCGCCGCCAACCGCTTTGAAAGCCACCGCGGGTACGACTGTATTCTGCTGAACATTCCCGACAGCAGCGCAGCCATTGAAGCCCCGCCGCTGAACATTGATGTTTACTACACCGCTTCCCAAATTATTTTTATTCACGACGCCACCCCTGTTATTGACAGGCTGATTGGGCAGATGACCGCCGAAAAAAAGCAGGAACCCCTGCCGCAGGAGCGGGTGCTGCCTGTTTTTTCAACCTGCTTACCGAACACGATTCCGCCGGTTTGGAGGCCACCGAGGAAACCATTGCCAGCCTGGAGGACATGCTGGCAACCGACAAAAAAATAGACTATACCGCCGAAATAAGCACCCTGCGCAAGCGGCTTTTAAAGCTGAAGCGGTATTATGAGTCTTTGTTCGATTCCCTTGTAGACATGGAAGAAAACCAAAACCGGTTTTTAACCGAGGGCCAGCTGCGGTACATTCACATTGTTACAAACCGGGCCGACAGGCTGCTGCGCTCGGTGCTGAACCTGCGCGACTATGTTACCCAGGTGCGCGAGGCCTACCAGGCCCAAATGGACATAAGCCTGAACCAAACCATGAAGCTGTTTACGGTAATTACCGCTATTTTTTTACCCCTTACCCTTATTGCGGGCTGGTATGGACTGAACCTTGCCATGCCGGAATACCTGTTTCCCTACTCGTACCCCATTGTAATTGGCGTAAGCCTTGCCATAGCCGCCGGCTGTATTGTATATTTCAAAAAGAACAATTGGTTTTAACGCCATTATTGATAAAGAATGTAAAGGAGATTTTCATGGTACAGCACGTGGTAATGTGGACGCTGAAGGAAGGCATTGACCCCGAAGAAACCTTTGCCAAAATGAAGCAGATATTCGGTGAATTCAGCCCGAAGGTTCCCGGGCTTAGCTCGCTGGAAATTCACCGCTGTTTTAGCGGGTACGACCTTTGCCTTACCAGCCTGCACCAAAACAGGCAGGCGCTGGAGGCCTACCAAACCTTCCCCGCTCATTTGGAAGCGAAAAAATTTGTGCACTCGGTTATCCAAAACCGCGCCTCCGGCGATTTTGAAATTTAAGCACATTCCAAAATTTGGGCCGTTTTTCAATTGGAGGCAAGCAAACTTCAGCCGTTTATGCAATTCCCTGCTTTTGCACCGGGGCGGGCAGCCTTTTCAAAAAGCTGCCCGCCCCGGTATTTTTATGGCAACACCGCACAGTGCGGTGTTGCCCTGGTTTCAAATATTCATTCTATGTGCAAAGGTGCCGGGCGCAAGCTATACCCCGTATTGTTTAAAAAAGGCGAGCATTGCCTTATTGGTTGCAGCGCTTTCGGCCCATTCCGGGTGAAGAACCTGAAAAACATGGCCCAGCTGTTCCCCCTGGCTGCGCTGCCAGAAAAGGGCTTCGAACACGGCATTGGTTTTTTGCAGGTATTGCCGCAACGCCACCGACTGCGGGTAAAACCGGTCCGGCTCGCTGCTGATGAGAAAAACCGGCGGCAGCACAAGGCCCTCGGCGGTTTGCTCAAAGCTTGCCTTTGCAAACAGCGGTGAGGACTGCGGCTTTTTGCCGAACATCATGCGGTGCATTTCCGCATCAACATATTGGTTCATTTTCCCTTTGGAAAACCCAAGTGCCGCCACATTGCACACCCCGTGGCTGATGGCAAGGGCCGAAAACGAAAAGGGGGCGGGCTGCACCCCATACAGTTCCTGCAATTGAGGGCTTTGCCAGATGCAGGCAACAAGCCCGGTAAGGTGCCCCCCGGCCGAGTCTCCGGTAAGGGCCACCCTGCCCATATCAAATTGGTGGGCCGCGCTGTTTTGGAACAGCCAATGCAGGCTGGCAAAAATATCCTGCACCTGGCCCTTAAGGTCTGTTTCGGGCAGCAGGCGGTAGCTCATGCCCATTACGGCATAGCCGCGGGCGGCAAGGTCAATGCAATAATTTTTGTTCAAATCCTTGTCGCCGTACATCCAGCCGCCGCCGTGAATGTCAATGATAACCGGCAGCAGGCCACTGGCCGCTTCGGGCCGGTAGAGGTTCAGCAGGTGCAGAGGGTTGCCCCCCGGCAGGTAGGCAAGGCCTTGCTGCACCGCCACCCCCGCCGCCGGGGTTTGCGCCGCTAAGCGGGCAAGGTCCCGCTTTTTGTTGCCCTTCCACTTTTGCTTCAGCAAGCCTCTTATAACAAAACCCATTTTCCGCTTCCTTTCTGCCAAACCACAGCGGGCGCTCTGCCGCAAACCTGTTTTTCAGGGGCTTTGCCCTACAGCGAAAGCCCTTTGCTTACATTTACAATAAAATCCTGCGCGTTGGTAACAATGCCCTTGGCCGAAAGGCTGCCCCTGTCGGCCAGCTTGTTTACCGCAAACTCTGAAATATCCACCGTGTAAAAATATACCTGCCGCACCTGCCCGCCGGGCATTACCCGGAAGGAGGGGGTCATGTTGCCCGCCGCCACCGAATGCAGGGTGCTGGCCATGCAAATAAGGGTGGTGGCCCGGCGGATGTGGGTGCGCATGGCGTCTTGCCCGGCGTAGACGTCGGCATACACCCCGGGCAGGGGCCCGTCGTCGCGAATAGAGCCGGTAAGCACCAGCGGCACCTTGTTTTGCACACAGCTGCAAACAATGCCGTCGGCAATGTTTTCCTGCGCAATAAAATTTTCTATGCTGCCGCAGGCCCGCACACGGTTGATGGTGTCGATGTGGTTGTAGTGGCCGTTTTCGTAGCTGTGCTGGGTGTAAATATCCTGCCCGAGGGCGGTTTTTTTGTAGGCGCCCTCCAAATCGTGGGTGGCAAGGGCGTTGCCTGCCAGCAGGGCGCTTACATAGCCGTTTTGCACCAGTTTGGAAAAAGCGCTGCGGGAGTCGGAATCGAAGGTGCAGGCGGGGCCCATTACCCACACAATATAGCCGTGCTCCTTTTCGTGGCGCAGCAGCTCGTACAGCGAATCGTAGTCCATGGAAAAGGATGTTTCCCGGCTGCGCCCCTGGCGAAACGCAAAGCTTTCGCCGCTGCCCGCCAGTTTTTCGTCAAAGCCGTTTGCGTGCACATAAATGCCCTCTTCGCCGTTTTCGGTGCGGCCGGTGAACACCATATCCCCTTTTTTTATGTGGCGGAACTCCCGCACAGAAATGCTGCCGTCTTCGTACACCGCCACACAGTCCATGCGGCTGTCTTCCGCCAAAACCCATTGGCCGTTCACCTTGAAATATTCAGGGAAAATGGTGGTGGCATGGTAATGCTCGGGGGAGACAAAGTCTTGCGGGGCGGGTGCCAGCACCGCGTTGGGCGCACCGGCCAGCAAAGGCTGCTCAAAATTGGGCGGGATATAAGGTTTTAGTGAAAAGCTCATGGTTTTCTCCTGCTTTCAATGAGGTTGAAGGTTCCGCTTTTGCGGTGCCTGTAAGGGCCTGCCGCACGCCGGGGCGTGCGGAAAACATGGTTGCCGACAAAAAACGGCCTGTGAGCGCCGGGCCGGGGAAAATGCGCGGGGAATAAAAGAAGGACGAAATTTTTTGTGCGGCCCGCCTTTGAGACAAAACGGGAACAATGGCGCAAGGGCAACCGCTGAAGCCGCACCGCCTTTTGCCGCCCGCTTTGCCTAGTAAGGGCCGTACCCAATGGCCACGGCCACCAAAAGGCTTGCCGCCGAAAGCGCCAGCAAAACCACCTGCAGCTTCCAGGTCCATTTAAACCAGGTTTTGTAGGAAACGTTGGCAATGCCGAGGGTGATGAGCAGCACCACGCTGGTGGGGTACAGCATGTTGGTAAACCCGTCGCCCAGAATAAAGGCCTGCACTGCCGTTTGGCGGGTAATGCCAATCATTTCGGAAAGGGGGGTAATAATGGGCACCAGCAAAAAGGCTTTGGCCGCCGAACCGCTGATGAAAAATTCCAACACCAGCACCAGCAAAAACAGCACAATGGCGCCGCCGTAAGGGGTGAGGTGCTGTATTCTATTATAGAAGAAATACAAAATAGTATCAATAATATTGCCGGCGCTCATAATATGGGTAACCGCCATGGCAAGCAGAATAAGCAAAACGCTGGGCGCAATGGAAGCAAGCCCTTTGAAAAAGGTGGCGGCGGTTTTTGCAAGGCCCGCCACCCGCCCGGCCACAAAGGCACCCAGCGTAAACAGCAGCGCCATAACCGGCATGGAATAATCGGAAAGGGCCTGCACAAAAAAGGCGGCCACAATATACACAAATACCAGAAAAAGGGCACGGGCAAACAGCAACGTTGCCTTGCGCTTTTTGCCCGTGTCCCCTTCGGTGTTTTCAAGAACATTCCGGTAGTGCAGGCGAAGGGCCTCGTCCTGCCGGTAAACCATCGATTTTTCGGGGTTCTTTTCTATCTTTTTTGCGTACAGCAGCAAAAAGGCCAGCATAAGGCCGTAAATAACCACAAAAAACACCATGCGGAACAAAACGCCGGAAAAGGCGGGCAAATCGGCCAGCTTTTGGGTAACCCCCACGGTAAAGGGGTTCAGGGTGCCCGCCGCAAAGCCAAAGCCCACGGCAAGAATGCTCATGCCAATGCCCACCAGCGAGTCCCACCCGAGCATAAGGGAGAGGGCCACCGTAATGGGCACAAGGGTAATGGTTTCCTCAAACAGCCCCATGGTAGAACCCAACAGCATGCAAATAAACACCACCACCGCCAGCAGCCGGTATTTTTGGCCGCCGAATTTTTTGATGACGCTTTGCATGATGTAGCTTAAAATACCGCTTTTTTCAAGGATGGAAAAAGAACCGCCTATAAGCAGAATGAACAGCATAATCATAACGGCGGTAACCGCTTTTTCGGTGAACAAAACCTCAATGGGGGCGGTAAACCAGCGCCATACCGGCAGCCTTTGGGCATTTTGCAGCACCTGGTAGGTGCCCGGCTGTATTACCTGCCTGCCCTCTACCGAAAGGTAGCTGTAGTTGCCCTGGGGAATAATTTGGGTAAGCACCCCCGCCAGCAGCATAATGCCGAACAGCAGCAGCAAGGTGCTGATAAAGGTTTTTTTGCCTATTTTAAGGCCGTAGTTGTCTTGGGCGGTTTGGGGCTTTTTTTCTTCCATAGATGCCACTCCTCCTGTTGTAAGTGCAGGGCCCTGCCTGTTTTAAGGTTGGGTCTGCTCCCCTTCGGTTCGAATAAAGCGCTTTAAAAACTCCACAGCGTCTAACACGCTCTGGCAGGCAATTCTTTCGTCGGTGCTGTGCATGGTTCCCAGCTCTTTAAAGGTGAGTGCAAAGGGGTAAAACCGAAAAATTTCATCGGCCACATCGGCGTACTCGCGGGAATCGGTGGCACCGGTAACAAGGTAGGGCAGCGCCGCGGCCCCGTGAATTTCCCCCGCAAGCTGGGCCAGGTGCCGGTACACCCGGTGCCCGGGCGAGGTTTCTTTGGGCGGTGGGGAGTACCGCAGCACCCGCATGCCGGCCTTTACCTTTGCTTTTTTTGCGGCCTTTTCAACGGTTTGCCGCAGGGTTTCGTCGGTTTCGCCCGGCAGAATGCGGGAATTGAATACCGCCGTTGCCTTTTGCGGCAGCACGTTTGCCTGGGTGCCCGCCGCCAGTATGGTTGGCACACAGGTGGTTTGCAGCATGGCCTTTGCCATGTTGTTGCCCGAAAGCACCTTGAACAGCAGGGGGCGAAACAGCCCGGCATGCCGCAGCACCAGGGCAACCGGCCCCTTTATTTGCCGGGCAAGGCCTGCCAGCATACCCTGCACCATTGGGACAAGCCGCATTTTTTGTGGTGGAAGGGCCGCCAGCAGCCTTGCCAGCTGCTGCACCGCTGTTTTTTCGGGGGGCTCGGCGGCGTGGCCGCCCGCCCCTTCCACGCTCACCTCAAAATCCAGGTAGCCCTTTTCCGCCACACCAATGGCGGCAAAGGGGCGCCGGGTGCCAAGGAAAGAATCGGTGATGACGGCGCCCCCCTCGTCCAGCACAAACTCAAGGTGTACGCCCCGCCCTTGCAGGGTATCGGCCACAGCCCTTGCGCCCGAATTTTCCCCCACCAGAATTTCTTCGTTGTGGCCATAGCAAAAATAAATATCGCGGGCCGGGGCAAACCCTTCGGCCAGCAGGGCCTCTGCCGCTTCAAACTGGGCAATGACAAAATTTTTCATGTCGTTGGCGCCGCGGCCCCACACATACCCGCCCTCAACAGCGCCGGAAAAGGGGGGGTGGGTCCAAGCCTGTTCGGTGCCCTCCTCAATGGGCACCACATCCTGATGGCCGAGCACCGCAAACGGCAGGCGGGCGCTGCCGGTTCCCTTCCAATGGTACAAAAGCGAGCGCCCCGCAACCACCTCGTGCCCAAGGTGGCTGTGTACCAGCGGGTAGGTTTGCCGCAAAAAGGCATGAAATTCTCGAAACCGGGCAAGGGCGGGCGGCGCTTCGGGCGCCGAAACCGTGGGAATGGCAATGGCCGCCCCCAAATGCTGCAAAACAACGCTGTTTTTAAACTCTTCTGTTCTTTCTGTTTCCATGCCCTCTCCTTTTGGCGGTTTTGCCCGCAGGCCCGCTGTTTTTTGCTTAAACAAAAAAACGACACACTTACTTGTGTATCGCACCGTTGCGGCATTAAAAGCTTTTATTGTAAAAGAAAGCCGGTGCTTTCGCCCTTGAAAGCACCTCTTTTTCCAAAACGCCGCCCGCCGCCACCCCGCCAAAACGGCCCGGCGCAAACGGCGGCCACGCAAACGCGTATTGTATTTTATTATATAGAGGGCGCCCCCGCCTTGTCAATTTATACGCGGCGGGCAGGCAAAAAAACGGGCTTGCTGCCCGGCGGCACAGAGCGGCCTTTAAAAACAAAAGCGCTCTTCCCCGTAAAAACGCCGGCCGCGGGCAGCGCCCCGCCCTGGCAAACCGCCCCAAGGGCAGGCCCGCCTTGCCTTTGCGTTGGCCGGGTATAAATTTCCGCTACAATTTTATATAATAATAAAATAACCGCCAAAACCACCCCGAAAGAAGGAGCCACATGAACCCAAGGCTTTTGCCCGCGCCGCAGGCAGCGCACATAGACCTGCATGCCTGCACCGTATTTGACGCCGAGGAACGGTTAATTTTGCTGCTGGAGGGCCTGCCCAAAGAGGTAAAAGAGGAGGAGGTGGTGCACGGCTATAGCCGGGGCACCGCCCTGAAGCGCATGGTGCGCACCGGCTTTTACCACTGGCGGGTAAAAGCCTGGCAGGCAGATTTGAACCCCGGCATTACCTGGCTCATTTTAAAGTAGCGTGCTTACGCCAACAGCCGCCGCTATAAAAGCGGCGGCTGTGCTGTGTTTTGGAAACTATTGTTCCGCGTACAGCTGCACAATGCCCAGCAAAACCTGCACGGCCTTGTCCATACGCTCCACCGTAATGCACTCGTTGGGGCCGTGGAAGTAAAAGCCGCCGGTGCCAAGGTTCGGGCAGGGCAGCCCCATAAAGGAGAGGCGGCTGCCGTCGGTGCCGCCGCGCACCGGCGCGGTATCGGGGGCAAGCCCCGCATTTTCAATGGCTTTGCGGGCATTTTCCACCAAATGGAAATGCTGCTCTACAAGTTCCCCCATATTATAATAGCTGTCTTTTAAAACAAGCTTTACCGCCCCCGCCCCATACCGCTGCTGCATTGTTGCGGCGGCATTTTGCACCGTTTGCTTGCGCTGCTCAAAACGCCGGCGGTCGTGGTCGCGAATGATGTACTCAAGGTAGGCCTGCTCCACCGTGCCCTGCATGTCGGTAAGGTGGTAAAACCCTTCGCGCCCCTCGGTTTTTTCGGGGCCTTCGGCCTGGGGCAGCAGGGCGTCAAATTCAATGGCCAGCTTGTTGGCGTTTACCATAATATTTTTGGCGCTGCCGGGGTGCACCCCCACGCCGGTAAAATAAAGCTTTGCTTCGGCGGCATTAAAGGTTTCGTAGGTAATTTCCCCTACATCGCCCCCGTCTACCGTATAGGCGTACTGCGCCCCAAAGCCGGGCACGTCAAAGCCATTGGCCCCCGCCCCAATCTCTTCGTCGGGCGTAAAGCCAATGCACAGCCTGCCGTGGGGCAGCCCTTTTTCAATAATCTCCTCCGCGGCGGTGAGTATTTCGGCAATGCCCGCCTTATCATCGGCCCCCAGCAGGGTGTCGCCGCTGGCGGTAATCAGGGTTTCCCCCGCCATTTTCTTCAGCTCTGAAAAAGAGCTTACCGGAATGGTGTGCCCGTTTGGCAGCACCACATCCTGCCCATTATAGTTGTGGTGCAAAATGGGCTTTACCCCTTCGCCGCGGGAAGAGGGGGCAGTGTCCATGTGGGCTATAAACCCCATGGCAGGCAGTTTTTCAAGCCCTGCCGTAGCGGGCAGGCTGCCGTACACATAACACTTTTCATCTACCCTTGCGTCTTCAATGCCCATTTCCTTCATTTGTTCCACAAGCAGGCGGGCAAGGGTAAACTGGCGCTGGGTAGAGGGGTTTGGCCCGGCCCACGCAGGGTCGCTGGTGGTGTAAATTTGAACATATTCCAAAAACCGCTGGTACGCACGCATAAAAGCACCTTCTTTATATTCTATGGCACAAGAGGCAGGCCGCCCCCTGTTTTTTTACATACCTATACTATATACCAAAAGCAGGGTCGCTTCAACCATTTTGCGGGGCCGCCCCCGGCATGGCGCACCGGGGTTTAAATTTTACCCGCATTTCAACTGACTGACTATTGACACATGTTCAGTCAACCTTTATAATTTTTGATAGAGCACACAAAGGAGGCGCTTTTGCATGCGCATTTCCAAGCCGCCCGAGGAGCGGCGGGCCGAGCTTTTGGCCGCCGCGCGCACCCTGTTTGACCGCAACGGAACCGAAAATACCCGCATTTCCGACATTGTGCAAACCGTTGGCGTTTCGCAGGGAATATTTTACTACTATTTCCGCTCGAAGCAGGAAATAGTAGAGGCCGTTGTAAAGCAGGTGGTGCAGGAGCTGCGCCAGCGGCTGGAGGAAATTTTTGCAGCAGAGCTTACCCTGTACGAAAAACTGGCCCGCTTTATTTCGGTTTATATTGATGTGGTAGACCAGTTTACCGGAGACGATGAGCTGCGGGTGGCGGCAAAGGAAGACGAGCTGATTTACCAAAAGCTGATGGTGGAGGAAGGCCAGAACATACTGGCCGGGGCAATGGCCCGGCTTTTGCGGCAGGGCGTGGAGGAAGGCGTTATTTCCATTGCCTACCCCGCCAAAACGGCCACGGTGCTTCT
This sequence comes from Oscillospiraceae bacterium, assembly GCA_047973285.1. Classification (GTDB taxonomy): domain Bacteria; phylum Bacillota; class Clostridia; order Oscillospirales; family Ruminococcaceae; genus JAAYCI01. Next base: position 12,060 of record JBKEBR010000040.1, read on the forward strand.
TTACGGCCTGCGCGCCTATTCCATGCACCAGCTGCCAAGCCGGCGCATGATTTTTACCATTGTGGAACAAAGCCTGCACCTGCCGCACGGGAAACTGGTGCGGCTGTGCGGCAAAGAAAAAAAGGGCAATACAAAAAACCGAAAAGGTGGTGAGGCCGGCTAAGCGCTGGGTTTGCAAGACAATGGCTGAAAAAACAGCATTTTTAAAAAAAGCAAAATGGGAGGAACGGAATGAGTTTGTTCTTTAACAAAAATGTGGAGGATTCGGCAAAAGAGCTTGCCGTAAACACCGCCACCGGCCTTTCTGCGGCAGAGGCCGCAGCGCGCCTTGAAACCCACGGCCCCAACCGGCTGGAGGGCGCCAAGGAAAAAAGTGTTTTTGTTATGATACTGGAACAGCTGAAAGACTTTTTGGTGATTATTTTGATTATTGCCGCCATTGTTTCCATTGCGCTGGGTGAAGCGCTGGACGGCGCCATTATTCTGGCCATTGTAGTGCTGAACACCATATTGGGCGTTTACCAGGAGAACAAGGCCAGCAACGCCCTGAAGGCGCTGAAGGAAATGGCAAACCCCCACGCCAAGGTACTGCGCGACGGGGTGGTTTCCGAAGTTGCCTCCAGCGACGTGGTGCCCGGCGACATTGTAATTCTGGATGCCGGCGACTATGTGCCCGCCGATGTGCGGCTGGTTGATTCGATAAACCTGAAAATTGACGAAGCCGCCTTAACCGGCGAATCGGTGCCGGTGGAAAAAGACGTGGCTGCCATACTGCCCGAAGACGCAAGCCTGGGCGACCGCATTAACAGCGCCTACATGGGCACCGTTATTACCTATGGCCGCGGCCGCGGCCTTGTTACCGATACCGGTATGCAAACCCAAATGGGCAACATTGCCGGTATGCTGAACGAGAGCCCCGAAGAAATTACCCCCCTGCAAAAAAAGCTGAACAGCCTTGGCAAGCTTTTGGGCATTGTGTGCCTTGGCATTTGCGCCGCCATATTTGTAATGGGCCTGCTGCGCGGGCAGGACTGGTTTGACATTTTTATGACCGCCATTGCCCTGGCCGTAGCCGCCATACCCGAGGGGCTTACCGTTGTGGTTACCGTTGTACTGGCCATGGGCATGCAGCGCATGGTAAAGGTACACGCCATTATCAAGCGCCTGAGCGCCGTGGAAACCCTTGGCAGCACCACCGTTATCTGCTCAGACAAAACCGGTACCCTTACCCAGAATAAAATGACCATTGAGCAGCTGTATTACGACGGTGAATTGTACAGCGTAAGCGGCAGCGGCTACAACCCCGAGGGGGAAATTACCACCGCGGCCGGGCAAAAGGCCGGCGACAAGGTTTTGCGCCTTGTGGAAGGCGCCCTGCTGTGCAACGATGCCACCTTTGACGCACAAAAGCAGAGCATTATTGGCGACCCCACAGAGGGCGCCATGGTGGTGCTGGCCCACAAGGAGGGCATTGTAAAAGGCGAATGGGAAAGCAAATACCCCCGCCTGCAGGAAATTCCCTTCGATTCCAGCCGCAAGCTGATGTCTACCTTCCACCAAACCGAAAAGGGCATTGTTATGTACACCAAGGGCGCCCCCGACGAGCTGCTGCGCCGCTGTACCGGCCTTGAAACCGCAGGCGGCCAGCTGCCCCTTACCGAGGAGGCCCGGCAGAATGCCCTGGACGCCAACACCAATTTTGCCAAAAACGCCCTGCGAGTAATTGGCGTTGCCTATAAGTATGTAGACGCCGTGGACACCAGCTTCGAAAACGAAAACAACCTTGTTTTTGTAGGGCTGATGGGCATGATTGACCCGCCCCGCGAAGAGGCCAGGGCCGCCATTGACACCTGCAAACAGGCCGGCATCCACGTAAAAATGATTACCGGCGACCATAAAATTACCGCCAGCGCCATTGGCGAAAAGCTGGGCATCCTTTCCGAAGGGGAAGCCATTGAAGGCCGCGAAATTAACGAAATGACCAACGAGCAGCTGCGGGCCGCCGTGAAAACCACCAACGTGTTTGCCCGCGTTTCGCCCGAGCACAAGGTGCGCCTGGTAGACGCCGTGCGCGCCAACGGCGACATTGCCGCCATGACCGGCGACGGCGTAAACGACGCCCCTTCGCTGAAGCGCGCCGACATTGGCATTGCCATGGGCATTACCGGCACCGACGTTTCGAAAGAAGCCGCCGACATGATTTTGACCGACGACAACTTTGCCAGCATTGTAAGCGCCGTGTCGGAGGGGCGCACCATTTACGCCAACATCCGCAAGGTGGTGGGCTTCCTTCTCTCCTGCAATATTGGCGAAATTCTGGTAATATTCTTTGCCATGCTGTTCCAGTTGCCGGTGCCTCTGGTGGCCACCCAGCTGCTGGCCATCAACCTGATTACCGATGCCTTCCCCGCGTTTGCGCTGGGCATGGAAAAGGCCGAAAAGGGCGTAATGAAGAGAGCCCCCCGCGACCCGGCCGAGCCCATTGTGAACAAACGCATGGGCATTGCCGTTGGCATACAAAGCGTGTTTTTGGCCGTTGGCGCCCTGGCTTCCTTCTTGTTTGGCTATGCCGCCGAGGCACCATTGAATACTATTTTTGCTGCCGCCGCTGGAACCATAACCGACCCTGTTTTGCTTGAAACCGTGAGCACCGCCCTGGCCGAAGCCACCACCTGCTGCTTCTTTACCCTGGTGCTGGGCGAACTGCTGCGCGCCTATTCGGCCCGTTCGGAAAGCACCTCGGTATTCCGCATGAAGGTTTTCTCCAACAGCTACCTGAACAAGTGCGTTTTGTTCTCGCTTTTGTTCTTAATTGCCAGCGTTTACGTTCCCTTCCTGAACCCCGTATTCAGCACCGTGCCCCTGCGGTGGGACGAACTGGTGTTTGCCGTTGTGTTTGCCCTGCTGCCCATGCTGGGCGGCGAGCTGGCAAAGCTGCTTAAAGACAAAGAGCAGGTTGCCAAACTTTAATTCCCGTTTCCAACAAAAAAAGCTCCTGCGCGCAAAATGGCGCGCAGGAGCTTTTTTGCATTTTTGCTTCTACCGGAGAGACTGCTGCCCGCTGGCAGCATAAATTTCATACCATTCATAATGCTGCAATTGTACAGCAAGGCCTTGCAGGGCATTCTCCAGCCGGGCCAGCTTGCTGCTGCCCACAATGGGGGCCGCCCCCGCCGGGTGGTACAGCACCCAGGCATATACAATGCTTTCGGGGGTGGTTTGGTGCCGCAGGGCAATTTCCTCTATTTTTTCCCTGGCTGCTTTACAAAAAGCATCCTCCCCGTTAAAGAGGGCCCCGCCCGCCAGCGGCGACCACACCATGGGGTGTATTTTTTGCGAGGTGAGCAGATCTACCATGCCGGAATTAAAATGCTCGAAGCAAACCGGGCTCCATTCAATTTGGTTGGTAACCAGTTCATTTTGGGTGGCCTTTTGCATTGCCTCGAACTTGAAGGGGTCAAAATTAGACACCCCTATTTCCCGCACCAAGCCCTCTTTCTTCAAATCCAGCAAGGCACGGCCGGTTTCCCACGGGTTAAGGCAGGGGTCTTCCCTGTGAATAAGGTACAAATCAAGATAATCGGTGCCAAGGCGGGCAAGGCTTTCTTTGCAGGATTGCTTCACCCGGCTGTAGGTGGTGTCATAGTAGCCAAAAGAACCGCCGCCAATACTTTGCTTATAGATGCCTGTTTTGGAAACCAGCTGCACCTTTTGCCGCAGGGCGGGTTGCCTTTTAAAGACATTTCCCATTTGGGTTTCACACTCGCCCATTCCGTATATTTCAGCCGTATCGAAGGTGGTAACCCCCCGCTCAATACGCTGCTGCATAAACCGGGCAAGCTCTTCCCATGAAAGGTTCCAGCTGTCCAGCCTCCAAAAGCCCTGCACAATGGCGGAAATAGACAGGCCCCGGGAAAGTTCCAATTGTTTCATATACACAACTCCTCTGTGAAATTAAGCATTTTTTCTCATATCCAGCGCCACCGCGCTGCAAATAATAAGCCCTTTTACAATAAGCTGCCAGTTGGGGTTTACCCCAATAAAGGCAAGCCCATAGCTGATGATGGTAAAAATAACAACCCCGATAACGGCACCCGAAACCTTGCCAATGCCGCCGCTTAGGGAAACACCGCCAACAACGCAGGAGGAAATGGCGTCGAACTCGTAGGCTACGCCATAGGCACTGTTGGCGCCGCCGGTGCGGGCAACCTCCAGTATGCCTGCAAGGCCTACCAGGCAGCTTTCTATAACAAAAGCCGCTATAATAATTTTGCTTACATTAATTCCCGAAACCCGGGCGGCTTCCTTGTTGCCGCCCACGATGTACAGGTGCTTGCCAAACACTGTGCGGTTTAATATAAACCATACTACAAAAGCAACCAGCGCCGCAATGTACACAAGCAAACTTATGTCAAAAATTTTATAGCTGCTGAATATGGTAAGCGACTCTCTTATGCCGCCAATAGGCTGTGAGCGGTTGGGTTCCATTGAAAAGTACAGGCAGTTGATGCCGTACACAATGGTGGACATGCCAAAGGTTGCGATAAAGGGCGCCATTCTGAGCTTAGCCACCATAAAGCCGTTGCAGAGCCCTATTACCGCCACCACTGTAAGGGTAACCAAAATAGGAATAAAAATGGGCAGGTCGGGCAAATTTGGAAAAAAGCGGTTGGCGTAGGTTGCCGTTTGGCTTATAGACGCCACAATAACCGCCGCAAGGCCCACCTGGCGGCCGCCGGCAAGGTCTGTTCCGCCAAGCAGTAAGGGAAACAGCAGGCCCAATGCCACAATAAGCTTTACCGACGACTGGGTTAAAATATCCTTGATTACCCGCAGCTGCAAAAAAGCGGGTTCAATGACTATGATGACGGTTATCATGGCAATCAGAACCAAAATCAGCGCGTTGTCAATCAACAATTTTTTGAAGTTTTTTCGCTTTAAAGCCTCTATCCTTGCACTCATACCGGCCCTCCCTGCTGGTTTTCTTCGTTGGCCAAAAACTTTGTTGCAAGCCTCATAACCTCTACCTGGCTAGCTTTTGCACCTTCCAATATGCCGGTTACATACCCGTTGCACATAACCATTACCCGGTCCGACATGCCCAGCAGCTCCGGCATTTCAGAAGATACCATAATAACGGCATTCCCGTTTTTTGCTATGCTTCGCATAATTTTATATATTTCATATTTAGCGCCAACATCTACGCCGCGGGTGGGTTCATCCAAAATTAAAATATTGCATTCTGCCAGCAGCCAGCGCCCCACCAAAACTTTTTGCTGGTTGCCGCCCGACAGGGTTTGTATTTTGGTATTGACCCCCGCCATTCTCACGTCAAGCTGCCGGCAGGCGCCGGCAACCGGCCCGGCCAGCTTTTTGGGATTAAAAAAGCCCGGCCAATTTTTGACAAATTTTTTATAGGCCGCCGCCAGCATATTTTCCGCCACGGAAAGCATCGGAATAATTCCGGTGGCACGCCTTTCCTCCGTTAAAAGCGCAAAGCCATGGGCAATGGCCTGCCGGGGGTTGTTGTTTTCAACCTCCCGACCATTTACAAAAATTTTTCCATCCGCCGTTTTTCCAAGGCCAAAAATAGCTTCCACCAGCTCGGTTCTTTGCGCCCCCACAAGCCCGCCAATACCAAGAATTTCGCCCCGGCGCAGGCTGAAGCCCACATTTTTAAAGGAACGCGGGTTGACACTGGTAAAATTTTCCACCTTCAGAATTATTTCTTCGCGCAAAGAATTTTCAGCAGGCGGAAACCTTTTTTCCATGCTGCGGCCTACCATTTGGTAAATAAGCCCGTCAATGGTGATATCGCCAATGTCCCATGTGCCAATATAGCGCCCGTCGCGCATAACGGTTACCTGGTCGCAAACTTCAAAAATTTCTTCCAGCTTATGGGAAATATAAATGATAGACCTGCCTTCATTTTTAAGCATATTGATTAGTTTAAAAAGATGCTTTGTTTCAGCCACGGTGAGCGACGAGGTAGTCTCGTACATAATAATAATTTTGGCATCGTAAGAAATGGCTTTCGCTATTTCTATTGATTGCAGCTGAGACACCGAAAGGTCTTTCGCCAGTGTGCGTATGGGGATGGAGAGGCCCAAATCTTCAAGCAATTTTTGGGTTTTTCGCCCCATGCGCTCCTCGTCTACCAGAATTCCCTTTTTTTCTAACCGCCCTGCCCAGATATTGTCCACAACATTGCGGTAGGGAATGGGGTTCAGCTCCTGGTGAATCATGGATACGCCTTGCTGCAAAGCGGCGTTTGGGTTTTGCAGCGCCACCTCCTTGCCGTCTATGGCAATGGTTCCCTCGTCGGGCTGGTACAGGCCTAACAGGCATTTCATCAGGGTGGATTGTCCCGCGCCGTTTTCCCCAATAAGGGCGTGCACGCTGCCGGGTTTTACACTAAGCTGTACCTTATCCAGCGCTTTTACACCGGGAAAGTATTTGCTCATGTTGCAAATTTTTAAACGGTATTCTTCCAAAGTTTCACCTCCGCGGCCGTTTGCGGGGCACAGCCGTATTGTTTGCAAAATAAGGGTCATACGCCGGCCCGGGGCCGGCGTATGACGGATGGAAGTAAAAATTCAATTGCCTTCCGGCCGCTATTCGAACTGGAGCATCAGTTCAAGGGTTTGGTCCAGGTTGGAAGAATCTACAATTTGGTAGGGAATCCACACATAGTTGTCTTCAATGGTGCAGGGCACGCCGATGACCTCCTGTGTTACCGCCTGCCCATTGGCAACCGCCTTCAAAGCATTAACCACCGCAATAGACTGGTTTGTTCTGTCGTTGAGCACGGTGCCCAGCAAAGAGCCGTCTTTCATTGCCTGCAGGGCTTCCACTGTGGCGTCTATGCCCACAATGGGCATAAACTTGCCTGGGTCGCCGGTGTTGTAGCCGTTGTTCAGGGCGGCCTGCACCGCCCCCATTGCCATGCCGTCGTTGTTGCACAGAACGCCCTCTATGCCGTCTATGCCAAAGGCGGTAATCCACGCGTTCATTTTATCCAGCGCCTGAGATTTGTCCCAGTTTGCAGTGTCGATGGCGATGATTTCATAATCAATGCCCTGCTCTTTCAGCGTTTCCTCGTAGGCCTCGGTGCGAAGAACAACGTCCTGCTGGCCTATTTCGCCCTGAAGCACCACAAGCTGCAGCTTGCCGTCGCCATTTTTGTCGGCAATTTCGGTGTTTTCATTCCAATAATTGACAAGGGCCTGGGCACACATGGTCCCCGATTCTTTTGCCTGGGCCCCCACATACCAAACTGTATCGTAGGCCTGCATGGTTTCGGGCATGGGCTCCATGTTAAAAAACACCACCGGCACGCCGTCATCTGCGCTTTTGCGCATCAGCTCGGCGGTAGATTCACGGTCGGGCGCGCTGATGGCCACTACATCGGTGCCCTTTGTAAGGGCCGCCTCCAGCTTGTTGGTAACCTTGGTTACATCATTCTCGCCGTCCTGCATGTTCAGGGAAATGCCATCTATTTTCCCTGCCTCATTCTCCATGATAATGCGAAAGCCGCTTTGGAACTGGTCGTCAAATGCCCGCCAGATAACCGTGGCATCCACGGTTTGTGCAGGCGCAGCGCTTCCCCCTCCCGGGGAAGCCGAGGCCGGGGATGAGGCCGTGCCGCCGCAGGCCGCCAAAGAAACAGCCAGCGCAAAAACAAGGGCAAAAACCAAAACTTTTTTCATTTTCCTTCTCCTTTTTATATATGTTCATCCGGGCGGGTTGCACCGGATTTTTACAGGAAGCGGAACTTGTTCATTCTGTCTTTAATCAGTTCCTTCATGGCGTCTTTTACCTGCGGGTATACCGCGGTGTTGTATTTAAAACCGGGCACCCGGGTTACCTCGTTATATTTGTCTATCATGGCGGTAAGCACATCGGTGGCCACATTTATTTTGCGAATGCCGTTGCGGATAGACTCGTGCACCTGGTTGATGGGGGTGCCCGAGCCGCCGTGCAGCACAATGGGCAAATCCACCAGTTTTTTAATTGCCTTCAGCCGTTCAATGTTCAGCTTGGGTGCGGCCGTATAGGCGCCGTGCTGTGTGCCAATGCTGACCGCCAGGCAGTCTACCCCGGTTTTTTCCACAAACACGCGGGCCTCCTCGGGGTCGGTTTGCGCCCCTTCGGGGCCTTTGACCACCAAATTGCCCTCTTCGCCCACAAGCTTGCCAAGCTCGCCTTCCACCGTAATTCCAAGCGGGTGGGCGTATTCCACAACTTTGCGGGTAAGGGCAATATTTTCCTCAAACGGCAGCGACGAACCGTCGATCATAACCGAGGAATAACCCGCGTTGATGGCCTGTACGCATTCTTCGTAGGTGCGGCAATGGTCGAGATGCAGGGCAATGGGAACAAGGGTATTGGCAGCGGCCCGCCGCACGGTTTCCACCGTACCCGCAAAGCCCCCCATCAAATCGCAGCAATCTGTTCCTGTAATAAAAATAACCGGTACGTTCAATTCCGACCCTGCTTCTATGGCTGCAAGCGCCGAGTCGTAAGAAACCGTTACATAGGCTCCATAAGCTATTTTTTTCTCCTCCGCCAGTTGTAAAAGCTCTTTCATTGGTGCGAATTTCATGTAATGCGTCCTTCTTTCTAAGTTTTTTCAAGCTTTAGGGCCTGTTATGGTTTTACGGCTTTGATAAAACGCGAAAGCGTCGTCAAAGCCGGGGATCCCCGCTGTTCCGCCTACTGCGCCAACATTTTGCGCCGCCACAGTATTGGCAAATTCCGCGCATTCAAAAATATTCCAGCCATGCACCAGGCCGCATATAAAAGCGGCCATAAAAGAATCGCCCGCGCCTGTTGTATCTACCACCGGCAGCCCCTGCAGCGCGGGAAAATATGCTTCGTCGTTGAAATTGGTTATATAGCAGCCTTTTGCACCCAGCTTTACACCAAAGGCTTTCATGCCATATTGCCTGAACTGCTGCGCAATTTGCGGCAGCTCTGTTTTACCGGTAATGGCTGTGGCCTCGGCAAGGCTCGGAAAAAAAATATCGGTATTGTGCAGCGCACCCGACAGCACCGCGCGCCAGTTGACAGCCGCCGCCTCGTTAAGTGCGGCGTCCATAACCGTAAGGCTGCCTAGCCCGAGGGCCATTTTAAACAAGCCGGCTGTTCCTCCGCCGTCCATGGCTGGAAACGCCATATCCGAGCCAAAATATACAATACCCGCTTTGGGCAGAGCCGTATCTGGAATATCGGCTGCGGTAAGCTTTTCAAAAATTGCTTTGTCGGTAAGAAAATGGCGCTCGCCCGAGGTATCAATAAGCGCAAAAGAGGTGACCGTTGCACAAAAACTGTCGTTTACAATGTTTTTTCCGCCTATTCCCGCTTTTTCACATTCAGCCCGAATAAAACTGCCGTTGGCATCGGCCGCCACCCTGCCCGCCACGTCCACCGCCACCCCCAGCTTTGCAAGGCCCATGGCCACATTCAGCGCGTCGCCGCC
>JBKEBR010000041.1:0-10012 GCA_047973285.1 Oscillospiraceae bacterium
AAGTGCGGCCCCGGTGGTACCACCGGGGCCGCACTTTTTGAAAGGTTTTTTCTTTTGGGCCGCGTAAAACGCCAGCGGCGGCGCGCAGCCAGGCCTTTGCGCCGCCCGCGGCCAAAGCCCGCGCTTTTGCAATTAATTCTCGCCGATAAGGTAAAACTGCACCGCAAGGTAAATAAGGGCGCTGTGCGCGATATTGCGGGGGTCGTACCCGGTTTTTTCGTACATTTTTTTCAATTTATATTGCAGGGTGTTTTTGTGCAGAAACAGCCGCCCGGCGGTTTTTTCAATAGAGCCGTTTGTTTCAAAATACACCTGCAGCGCCGCCACCAGCTGCGCAACCTCCTTTTCCGAATACCCGCGAAAAATTCTGTTCACAAAGGTGCGGCGCAAAACAGGCGAAATATCGCCCAAAAAAATTTCCAGGCCAATGTTGTTGTAAAGGGCAATGCTGCATTCGCCCTGGGCGCAGGCAAGCGCCGCCTTGGACGCCTGCTGGTAGCTTTGGTGCACCGGCCCTTCGCCCCCGTCAATGCCTATGTGAAGTTGAACAGCAAATTCCTGCTCCACCGTTTTCAAAATTGCGGCCCCGTGCCTTTCCATGCAGGCGTCGGAATTTTCCCCGGGAAAAAGGCAGATCATTTTCGAGGCGGTTTTGGCAAAAACGCCCCCTTGAATTTTGGCCATGCTTTGCCTTACCCTGCGGTTGATGTTGTCAATCATCACCTGCCCCTGGGGGGTGTCGCTGTAATGCCTGAAATTTGCAATTTGCGCCACCAGCACCCGGTAGGGCTGGCGCACATCAATGTTCAGCCGGGCGCCCCGCTCTGCCAGCGTTGGCGTAACGGGGGCGCCCTCCAGCACCCATTCATCCAAAAAACGGGCGTGAATGCGGTCGTCAATTTTTTTCTGTTCCTTCTGGTAATTTTCCTGCATCATGGCCTCGGTCATTTTTTTAATGATTTGGCCGTATTTCATTACTTCCTTGTATTCCCCGGTTACCCCGATAACCCCAATGACCCGCCCGTTCAGCACCAGCGGAAGGTTAATTCCTTTCAGGGAACCTTTAAAGCGTGAATTGTCGGGTATAATCAGCTCGTCCAGCCGGTTGTTCACCAGGGTGGCGGCCCCCTCGTGAAAGGTGCCGATGCGCTTGGAGTCGGTACTGGCAATAATAGCGCCCTTGTCATCCATCATATTCACATGCTGGCCAATAATTGCACTGATTTCGGTAACAATATTCATGGCATTCTGCTGGGATAACTCCATGGCCTGCCTCCTTTATGAAATGCGCTTGCCGGGTATTTCTGTTATAAGCATCCTAGCAAAAACAAAAAGGGGTGTCCACCCATTTTTTATATGGCCGCCGGGGTATGGCCGCCCGCCGCGGTAAATTTGCGCTTCAACCACCGGCTTTTTTAAGGCCAACGCACTTTGCCCGCCAAAGAAAAACCACCCGCGGGCGGGTTTCCCCGTTCCCGAAAGCGCCCGTTAAAAATTCGGCGCAGCGGGGTGCGCCGGGCCGCAGCCTTGCATACCCCGCCACCTACCGCCTTTACCCATACGCGGGCAAAAGCTTTGCCAAAAGCTTCTGCCACAACGGCAAAAGCCCCGAAAGAACGTTTTGTCCTTTTAATGAGAAACACCCCACACCGGGGCTTTTGCTGCCGCCCCGGAAAAGCCGGGCGGCCTGCCGAAGGAAAGCATACAAAAGAGCGCTTTCCTTTTGCGGAAAAGCGCTCTCTATCTTACTGGTTTCCCGGCTGCTCGTTTGGCGCCGGGCGTTTGCCCTTTTGGCAGCCGCCCTTATTCCGACAGGGGGTCTACACAGCCGGCCGAAAACTCTGCCGAGCAGGCAATGTCGTTGCTGTCAAAAAAGTTTGGGAACACCGGCTCCTGCGCTTTCCAAAGGCCGTGCAGGTTGCAGTAAATATACACCGCCTCTACCTCATCGGGCGCGATGGGGAATTTCGCCTCGGGCACATCCTCGGGGGTAAGGTTGCAGTAGGTGCCGCCGGCCGAGGTTTTTACAAACACCCACTCAATATAATGTTCCGGGGTCATGGGGTGGGGCACGCTGCCAACCCGCACCACAACAAGGCCGTCCTCTATGGTTACAACCGGAACATGCTTTTCGGTGGCAGCATCGGTGGAATTGGCGCTTAAAAGCTCCAAATCGCCGCTTTTGCTAAATTCCCCCGCGTTGCCAAGCTCCAGCAAAATTCTGTCTCCGTCTTTTACTTTAAAAAAATTCAGCATCTGTCAAATACCGCCTTTCGTAAAATATCCGTATGGAAGCCCGTATTGGGAAAACACAAACCCTTTCGGCTTCAATCGTTTTTATTATACCTTTTTGGCCGGCATATTGCAAAGCAATTCTTGTGGAATAATTGGCAAAAAATACCCCTTTTGGCTATTTTGCAGGGGCAAGGGCGCGGCTGCCGCACCAGCAGGCATTTTCAGCCGCCATACAGGGCCTGCACGCCGCGCAGGGTTTGCAGCAGCTGCTGAATAACACTTTGGGGCCGCAGCACCTCTACCTCATTTCCAAACCCCAGAAGCCACGCGATAAACTGGGGGCTTACCGCCGCCTGAATGGTAACGGTAAAATGCTTTTCCCCGTCTTTTTGTATAAAAACATCCTTGCCGAACCGGTCTACCACCACCCCCACAAGCCGGTTGGTAAAGCGCAGGCCCACATCGGTTTCCTCGCCGCCAAACATACCAAAGGTACGCTTGGTGTATTCGGCAATGTCCAGCGCTTCAAACTGGTCTTTCCCGTCGCGGGCCTCCGGCAGCACGGCCAGGGCCTCCATTTTGTCTACCCGGTAATGCTTAATGCGCCCCGCATCGCTGTCGAAGGCGGCCAAGTAGTAATTTTCGCTGTCCCACAGCATGGTCCAGGGGCTTACCACATAAGCGGCGCCGCGCCGCCGCCAGCTTTGGCTGAAGCTGCGGGGCCCCGAGGGGGCCACCACCCACTCGTAATACCGGAAGCTCACCCGCCGGTTCTGCAAAATGGCCGCCTGTAAAATATCTACATTATAATAAATGCGCTCGTTCATGGTTTTGGCGCGGCCCTGCACATGCACCTGCCGCTGCAGCTGCCCCGCCTCGTACCGGGAGGCAAGGCCGCCCAGCTTTTTGATAAGCTCTGCGCTTTTTTTGGCGGTGATGAATTTAGCCGCCTGCACCGTATCCACCAACAATTTAAGTTCAGGCAGTTGGAAACGCCGCTCGCCCAAATAATACAGGTTGCTGCGCCCGCGCAGCTGCACAACATCCAGCCCAAACTGGCGCAGGGTTTCAATGTCGTCGTAAATGCTTTTGCGCTCGGCCGCAATGCCCTGCTGGGCCAAAGCGCCGATGAGCTGCCGCACCGAAAGAGGGTGCTCCTGGTCGGTTTTTTCTTCTAAAATGCGGGCCAGGTGCAGCAGCTTGGCTTTTTGGTTGATGCTTTTTGGCAAAACATTCACCCTCTTTCCCGGAATATACCGTATTGGTTTGCCTGTATTGTAACACAAAAGGCAAAGGGTTTTCTCCTTTGCCTTTTGTAAATAAAGCGGTGCTAGGCCGCCTCAACGCAGCGCAGTTCCTCCATTGCCTCCTGCTGGCTGTCGGCAGAAAACAAAAAGCTGCCGCTTTGGGTATATACTTCCACATGGCCGGACACAAATTTAAAAATATAGTTCATGGTTTCCGCCTTTCGTTTGATGGGGTGTTTGGTGTATACCCTTAGTATGGCAGAGTGGCTGTCCTATAAAACGTACTTTTAAACCGTTTTTTTGCTGTTTGAGGCCATTTGTGCTGTTTTACAGGCCACCCGGCAGCCTGGGGGCGGGCAAAAGCTTTTGCAGGTAGGGCGCAAAACGGCAAGCCAGGCTTTTGCCGCCTTGCCGCCAACCACCCGCCGGGGGCCGGGCCCTGTAAATTTTCAGGGCTGCCTTGTTCCGTTTTTGCCTTGTTGCGGCCTTCCCTTCCCTTGCTTTGCTGGCTTTCCCTTGCCTTGCTTTTCCCTGTTTTGGCCTTGTTTTAATTTTTTGCCATATTTTTACTTTGTTTTCGTTTTCACTTCGCGGCATTCCCGCTTTGCCTTCCCTTCTTTTTGCCTACAAACCGCCCCAAAACAGCCTGCCCCGCAGGCCCCCGTTCTTTCCGGCACAGGCGGGTGCGGCAAATGCCAAAGCAGCGGCCTGCCCCACCAGCCGCCGCTTTTTTGCGAATTGGACATTTTTTACATAAAAACTAAAATATTTTTTTAATAACTATTGAAAAAGTGTAAGAAACCGATTGCCAAACACCCCGGAATATATTAGAATGAAGGCAGGGTTTTACACCTGCCAAACTGTAAGAGAAAAGAGACAGAGAAAAGGAAGGGGTTATTTGATGGAAAATTTCTTTAAGCTGAAAGCGAACAAGACCAAAGTTTCCACCGAAATTCTTGCGGGCCTTACCACATTTTTTGCAATGGCGTACATTCTGTTCGTAAACCCGGCAATGCTTTCGCAAACCGGCATGCCTTACGGCGCGGTGTTCCTTGCCACTATTTTTGCTTCTGTGGCCGGTACCTTGGTAATGGCGCTGTTTGCCAACGTACCCTACGCCCAGGCACCCGGCATGGGCCTGAACGCATTTTTTACCTACACTGTTGTTTTTGCGCTGGGCTTTACCTGGCAGCAGGCGTTGGCAATGGTATTTCTGTGCGGCATCATCAACGTTTTAATTACCGTTACCAAGGTGCGCAAGCTGATTATTAAGGCCATTCCCGAAAGCCTGCAAAACGCCATTGGCGGGGGCATCGGCATTTTTATTGCCTACATCGGCATAAAAAATGCCGGCTTTTTAACCTTCACCTCCGACCCGGGCACCTACACGCTGCTGGACAGCGGCACTGTTATTACCGGCAGCTCTATAGTGCCCGCCCTGGCAGACTTTAACAACCCCGCTATTTTATTTGCTTTGGTTGCCCTTATTCTGATGACGGTTCTGGTTGTGCTGAAGGTGCCCGGCGCGGTATTCATCAGCATTATTGCCTCTACCATTATCGGCATTCCCTTTGGTGTGGTAGACATTTCCAAAATTGGCATTGAATCTGGCATTGCCCAGTCTTTTTCCGAGCTTGGCACCACCTTTGGCGCGGCCTTTGGCAGAGACGGCATGCTTTCGCTGTTCAGCGATGTTTCCAAAATACCTCTGGTGCTGATGACCATTTTTGCCTTTAGCCTTTCCGACACCTTCGACACCATTGGCACCTTTATTGGCACCGGCCGCCGCAGCGGCATTTTTACCGCCGAAGACCAGCAGGCGCTGGAAAATTCCACCGGCTTCAAATCTAAAATGGACAAGGCTTTGTTTGCCGACTCGGTTGCCACCTCCATCGGCGCCATCTTTGGCACCTCCAACACCACCACCTACGTGGAAAGCGCCGCGGGCATTGGCGCGGGCGGCCGCACGGGGCTTGCCTCGCTGGTTACGGCCATTATGTTCCTGGCCAGCATTCTGCTTGCCCCCATTATTGGCATTGTGCCCGCACAGGCCACCGCACCGGCCCTTATTCTGGTGGGTGTAATGATGCTTTCCGCTTTTGCCGATATTAAATGGACCGATTTGGAGGAGGCCATTCCCGCCTTCTTCGCCGCCATTTTTATGGGCTTCTGCTACAGCATTTCCTACGGCATTGCCGCCGGGTTCTTCTTCTACTGCCTCATCAAAATTCTTACCGGCAAAGCGAAAGACATTCACCCCATTTTGTGGGTTTCCACCGGGCTGTTTGTGCTGAACTTTGTGGTGCTTGCGGTTATTAATTAGGCCGGCTGCCACATACCAATTCACAGGCGCGGAGCATTCCGCGCCTGTTTTTTTGCGCCTTTTGGCAACACACTTTTGGAGGCAGCCTTTGTACAACCGCTTGCCGTGGTTTGCCGCTTGCCCGCCCGCACCCGGGGCAGACAATTTTTGCACCTTTTGGACCGCAATTAAGCATTTTGCACAACAAACAGGCCCATACTTCTTTAAAACTCACAATATCGTCTTTCCCGGCAAGGTGCTATACTCAATTTATAATAGGGGAGAAGGCGTTGTTTTATAAAAATTTGCATTTTCCCCCTCTAAATTGCGGCTCTAAATTTTTATAATTTATCTTTTTATAAGGGGTTGATACAGAAATGAGTCCTACCGCTTTCCTTTGGGTTTCCATCCTGGTTTCTTTCATTGCTTTTGCCTTCGCTTTCTGGTTGTACGGCTGGGTTAAAAAGCAGCCTTCTTCGAATGAGCGCATTGCCGAGGTGGGCGAATACATTCGCAAAGGCGCCAACACCTTTTTGCGCAAGGAATACACCGTTCTTGCAAAATTCAGCGGCGTAATGGCCATTCTTATCTTTTTGTTTTTGCCCTCCCCCATCTGGCACGGCCAGTGGCCGCAAAACATTATGATGGCGGTTGCCTACCTTGTGGGCACCGGGTTTTCGGGCGTGGCGGGTAAAATTGGCATTCAGGTTGCCACCATTGCCAATAAAAAAACCGCCGAAGCCGCACAAAAAGGCATTCGCCCTTCGTTTTTGGCGGGTTTCCGCGGCGGCGCCGTAATGGGCATGGCCGTGGTGGGCTCTTCTTTGCTGGGCGTTTCGCTGGTTTTCATTATTACGCAAAACGCAACCGCCCTGCTGGGCTTTAGCTTTGGCGCAAGCTCTATGGCGTTGTTTGCCAAGGCCGGCGGCGGTATTTTTACCAAAACCGCCGATATTTCGGCAGACCTTGTGGGCAAGGTTGAGCTTGGCATTCCCGAGGACGACCCCCGCAACCCCGCCGTAATTGCCGACAACGTGGGCGACAACGTGGGCGACGTTGCGGGCATGGGCGCCGACCTGTTCGACTCTAACGTTGCCTCTATGGCGGCCGCCCTGGTTATGGCCACCGCCCTTGACGGCGGCATTGGCCAAAATGTTGCCATGGTGTTCTGCTATGCCTCTATTGGCCTTTTGGCTTCCATTATAGGCGTTGCCACCGCCCGCATGGGCAAAAACGGCAACCCGACCTTTGCCCTGAACAGCAGCACCTATGTAACCACCGCCATTTTCGGCGTGCTTACGGCCGCCGCAACCCTGGCCTTTAATTTCTCCTGGAGAATTTGGGGCGCCAGCGCCGTTGGCCTGCTGGTGGGCGTTGTAATAGGCATTGCAAGCGACTACTTTACCGACGACCGCAAAAAGCCGGTACACCAAACGGCGAAAGCCTCGGAGTCTGGCCCGGCCTTTACCATTTTGTCCGGCGTTTCCTACGGCTTTTTAAGCACCCTGCCCGCCCTGGTGGGCATTGGTGTTTCGGCCCTTGTTTCTTACAAGCTGTGCGCGCCTTTAAATGAAATTAACAACGTTACAAACGGCGACTATGCCTTGTTCGGCATTTCCATGGCCGCGGTGGGCATGCTTTCCATTGTGGGCATGATTATTTCCAACGACGCCTACGGCCCGATTGTAGACAATGCCCGCGGCCTTGCCGAAATGGGCAGCCTGGGCGATGAAGTTCTTGAGATTACCGATGAGCTGGACAGCGCCGGAAACACCGTAAAGGCGGTAACCAAGGGCTTTGCCATTGGCGCCGCCGGCCTTACGGTTATTGCCTTGCTGGGCGCTTTTATAAGCGAGGTAAACACCGCCATTCTGGAGCGCGGCCTTGACCGCCCCCTGCTGGAAGGCTTTAACATTATGGACCCCAACGTGTTCTTTGGCCTGCTGGTGGGCGCCGCCATCCCCGCTGTGTTCAGCGCCATGCTGATGCTGGGCGTTACCCGCAACGCCGAACGCATGGTGGAGGAAATTCACCGCCAGTTCCGCGAAATACCCGGCCTGAAAGAGGGCAAAGAGGGCGTTGTGCCGGAATATGACCGCTGCATTGAAATTGCAACCGACGGCTCTTTGAAGGAGCTGATTCCCGCCGGGCTTATGAGCATTATTGCCACTTTGGCCGTTGGCTTTATTGGCGGCGTAGACGCCATTGGCGGCTTTTTGACCGGCAACATTGTAAGCGGCCTGCTGCTGGCTTTGTTCATGAGCAACTCCGGCGGCTTGTGGGACAACTCGAAAAAATATGTGGAGTCTGGCCACAACGGCGGCAAGGGCAGCGAAGCCCACAAAGCGGCCGTTATTGGCGACACCGTAGGCGACCCCTTCAAGGATACCGCCGGGCCGTCCATCAACACACAAATTACCGTTGTGTCTTTGGTTTCTTCCCTTATGAGCGTGCTCTTCCTGAGCTTTTCGCTGGTTCGCTGACAAAAAAATGTGCTATAAAAAAAGAACGCCGTATGGCGTTCTTTTTTTGTTTTCAAAACCATTTTGCGCAAAAACGGCCGTACAGCACGCAAACCGGGCTTTACCAACTTAATTTTATATATTATACTGGCTCTATAAAAGTTCCGTTCGGCCAGAATAATTTTTCAAGGATTTGAAACACTATGTTGAAAAGTGCAAACGGTTTGGTAAATGAACTGGCCGGCAGCACAAACTACGGCCAATTTATAGAGCAGCTTTTTTTAATTGGCTGCTTTTGTTTGGGTGCCATTTTTTTTCTGTACGCCGTTTTTAAAGGCAAACAAAAAAAGTGGCGGGTTGCCTATTTTTTGCTTCTTTGCATATTTACCTCTGTATGGGCACTGGGCAATTTTGTGGGCGTAACCTTTGGGGGGTACCGCTTTGCAGCCGCCTTTGCCCAGCTGCGTTATTGGGGGCCCATTTTTATTCCCTCCCTTCTTTGCCTGCATATATGGGAGCAGGCCTCTTACCGCGAAATTACCCCCCCTGTTTGGATTTTCTGGCTTTCGGTGCCTGTTTTTCTTTCCGCCGTTTTATTGCAGCGGCTTTTCTCCCCGGAATATTCGCTTCCTGTTTTTTATTTGTTTGGGTACCGCTGGGAATGGCTTTTATACCACCTGTTTTCTATTCTTGCCCTTGGCAGGGCGGTGTTGATTTGCTTTAATGTGCTGTACCAAACCCCACGCCACATGCGCCGGGTGCCTTCGCTTTTTTTTGGCTCTATTGCTGTTTTTATATTTGCGCTTGTGGCCGGAATTGCCTTTCCCGTACTTTCCCGGTACCATGTGCCGCTTTTGTGCGCTGTTATTATGCTGGTGCTGCTGCAAAAGGCCTTTAAAGCCAACGATATTTCCAACGTTATCATCACCTCCCGGGACTTTTTGTTCCCGAACCTTTCCACCGCTATTTTGGTGCTGGACCCGAAGCAGCTGATTATAGACTGGAACATTCGCAAAGACAACGCGCTGAGCCATTTGCCGATACCCGTTTACCGGGAGAGCCTGGAAAATTACCGGGCCCGCTTTATTAAAGCCCAAAACGGGCGGGTTTCCCCCCATGGGGAAAATGTAATTACCACTGTTTCAGAGGGAAAGGAACACCATTACCTGATTACCACCCGCGAGGCCCGCAACCGCGTACACCAGTTTGGCTACATAGTGGAAATAGCCGAAATTACCGGCATTTACACCTTTATACGGTATTTGGAAGACATTGCCACCATGGACCAGCTTACCGGCCTGTACAACCGCAATTCTTACCTGAACGTTGTGCACAAGCTGGCCACCCCCGAAAGCATGCCCCTTGTGGTGATTGTGGGGGATGTAAACAACCTGAAAAAGATAAACGATACAAACGGCCATTTAAAGGGAGACTCGCTGCTGATTGCCTGCGCTGAGATGATTAAAAAATCGGCCCGGCGGGGGATTTTTATCGCCCGCATTGGCGGCGATGAATTTGTTTTGTTGCAGCCCAAGGGCACCGCCAAAGACGCCGAAGCCTTTATTGAGCGGGCAAACCTTGCCTGCCAAAACACACAGGATGAGGACTTTGGCCAGCCCAGCATTTCCTGGGGCTATGCCATTATGGAAAGCTGCGCGCAGGATTACAATGAGGTTTTTGCAAAAGCGGACGAAATGATGTATTCTTTCAAACGGGCAAACTTTACCTCTTTCCGCAGCAGCGGCTTTGTTCCCATTGAAACCCCG
>JBKEBR010000042.1:0-3636 GCA_047973285.1 Oscillospiraceae bacterium
ATTTTCATTATTGTTTTCTTTCAAATAGTAACAGATGGAAAATTGCTTGCGGTGCGCAATTTGCGCACCATTTTCAACCAGGTTTTCACCGTGCTGCTGGGGGCATGCGGCGTTGCTTTTGTAATTTCTCAAGGCAATCTCGATTTTTCAATTGGCTCTATTGCGGGTACAGCCGCGGCGGTTGGGTGCATGGTCAGCGGCGGTGGCCCGCTTATCTCCCTGGTGGTTGCGCTGCTGGTGGGCTGTTCTATTGGCGCACTGAACGGTGCCATGCATGTGGTGTTTAAAGCGCCTGCCAACATTGTAACTTTGTGCACACAGTTTACCTTTAGAGGCGTTATAGCGGTGCTCACCATCAATGGAATGTTTATTCCACTTGCATGGAGCTGGATTGATTCCATCCCAATGAAAATAGCCGTTATTGCAGTTGCGGTAGTGGTGTCTTTGGTTGCGTTTGAATACACCAAGCTTGGAAAATACTGCAAAGCCATTGGTGCCGGGGGCATAGCGTCTGTGCAGTCGGGGGTACCGCTTGGAAAAATGAAGGTTATTTCCTTTATGATCAGCGGTGCTGTGGCGGGCATTTGCGGCTTTTTCATGATGGTGCGTGCAGGCTCTGTAGCGCCCACCACCGGTATTTCTTTTGAAATGGATGTTTTGCTCGCCATTGTTTTGGGCGGTATGCCACTTTCGGGCGGTTCGGGCTCCAAAATACGCGCGGCGGTTATTGGAAGTGTAATGCTGGGCTTTTTAATGAACGGCCTTGTTGTTTGGGGCATTGGCGACACCTTGCAGCAGGGTGTCAAGGGGATTATTTTCTTGGTAGCTGTGGCAATGTCTTTCGAGCGTGAAAACCTGGCCGTAATTAAATAAACTTCCGGGTAAAAGCGCTTTTTTTAGTCACAACAACACAAACAAATGGAGGATTAAAAATGAAAAAATGGTTCGCACTATCAATGGCCGCACTTTTGTTCGTCTGCCTTTTGGCGGCGTGCGGCAGCACCTCGCAGGCTGGGTCTGCAACCACTGGAACAACCTCTGCGGGTACCACCACCAGCGAGGCCGCAAAGGTAAAATTGGGCATTATCATTTGGGGCACCACCGATGCGCTCGGCCGTAATTCTACCATGATGGTAAAAAAATTGGTGGAACAAGCGGGCGGTGAAGTATTAATTGATACCAACTATACCTCGCCGGAAACACAAATTCAATCTGCCGAAAACCTGATTGCCGCGGGCTGTAATGCCATTCTTGTGGTAAACAGCTCTGATACAATGCTGCCGAAGCTGGGGCAAATTTGTGAAGAAAACGAAGTGTACTGGGGCTTGCAATGGCGCCGTGTGGTATCGGCGGAAATTAAAGCCCAGCTGGACCAGTATAAATATTTTGTGGGAAATACCTGCGAAGAAGAAGTTGAAATTGCAACCCGCTTAGCGCAGGGCCTGGCCGATTCCGGTGTGAAAGAGCTGGCGGTTATTACCAGCGCTGTGGGCGACACCACCCATGATATGCGCAACCAGGGAATCGACGCTGTTTGTGCAAGTACAGATATGGAGCGCGTGGCCGAATACCGCGGCAGCCGCAACACAGCGGTTGAGGTTATGGAAGCGGTTGAAAAGTTCATTACCGGCTACCCCAACCTGGACGCCATTTTTCTTACCGGCGGCACCAACACCCAGTTAGAGGGTGCGCTGGCGGCACTGGACAAACACAATTTGCGCGGCATTATTAAAATTGCGGTTATCGACTTTATCGATGCAGACCAAATGAAAGACTTTTTGGATGACGGCACCATTTTTGCCATTGCCGGCGGGCACTATGTAGACCCTGTATTTACCAGCGCCTTGCTGATAAACGCGGTTGAAGGCAACCCGCTTAGCACTACCAATGAGCAGATTGATCTGAAGTTTATCGACTTCAAATCTTTTGCCGATGCCGAAAACTACTACAAATATGTGGAAAACGACAACGATGGTATTTATGCGTATACAGATGAAGAGCTGGGCCAGATGATTAAGAGCATCAACCCCGACCTGACACTGGAAGATTTGCGTACAATGGCTGCAAATTACAGTGTAGAAGATGTTATGGCACGCCACGGCAATAGCTGATTGTATTGTTCGGTTGGCGCAATAGAAAAGAGAAGGGCAGCCGGCGCCCCAAAATGGCGTCGGCTTTCCTTTTGGAAAGAATACTGCAACACTTAAGATATGGATGTGGTAACTTGAATAAAACATTAAAATTTTTGACAGCGGTATTAAAAACAGCCATTCTTCCGGTTGCAATATACCTTGTTTTTAAGCTCATCCGCCCCGAATCTTTTGGCTCTTTGGATGCCTTGTACATCATTTCCCAGCAGGCCATGGTAACCTCCATTATTTCTTTGGGGCTGTGCTGTAATATGACTATCGGAATCTGGGACTTCAGCCCTGGCTCCATTGTAACGCTGGTGGGTTTAATGTGCGGGCATGTGGCCATTGCCACGGGCAGCTTCCCGTTAATGGTGCTTACCGCCGTTTTGCTGGGCGTTCTCATTGGGTTAATCAATGCAACGGTGTACACCGTTTTAAGGGTTCCCTCGGTGGTGGTTACGGTGGGGCTGCTTCTTATTTATGAATCTTTTTCCGCAACCTTCCGCAATGGAATAGGTGTTTCTATTCCTAAGCAAATGGCTGTTCTTGGCACTTCGCCCTACATCTTTATTGTTACCGGCATTATGCTGGCAATTATGTACATTATTTTCAATAAAACAAAGCTGGGCTTCAGCGTGCGGGCTTTGGGCAACAATGAAATTATTGCAAAATCGGCCGGCATCAACCCGCGCAAAATTAAATTTATCACCTTTACCATTGCGGGCATCTTTTTTGGAATTGCGGGGCTTATCAGCCTTTCTTATGGAACGGCACTGTCTCCGGCCAAAAATATGGGTACAATGAGCGTAACCTTCGATGCCTTAATGGCGGTTTTCATCGCAATTTATCTGTCTGGTATTTGCAACAGGGTTATTGGCGTCATCATTGGCAACTTCTGTATGAAGCTGGTTTCGGCCGGCCTTGTGGCAATTGGCGTAGATGGCACCTGGCAAAAGGTTATTATCGGCATTTTCCTGCTGTTTTTCATCGGGTTTACGCAAATTCAGGCACAGGTAACAGCCTGGGTGGCTCGTGCCAAAGAAAGACGAGCCAAAAAGCATACAACTACCTAAATAATATGCGCGGCGCAATGCTGCAAACTGCAAAGGAGTAAACGTATGTATTATGGTGCAGCCTATTACCCCGAGCACTGGCCGGAAGAGCGTTGGCCGGTGGACGCAAAGCTAATGCGGGAAGCGGGGGTTAACCTCATTCGAGTTGCAGAGTTTGCCTGGGCTAAAATAGAGCCCAAAGAAGGCGTATATAACTTTGGCTGGCTAGACCGCGCTTTGGATGTATTCTATAAAGAAGGCATACAAGTGGTGATGTGTACCCCAACACCCACCCCGCCGAAATGGCTGATGGACAAACACCCCAGCATTTACAAACGCGATGAAAATGGGCTGGTGCTGGGTTTTGGCTCGCGCCGCCACTACTGTTATAACAGCGAGGTTTACCGCGAATATTCGGCCAAAATTGCCGAAAAGGTTGCCAAGCACTATAA
>JBKEBR010000043.1:0-3320 GCA_047973285.1 Oscillospiraceae bacterium
CAAGAAATACGGCCTCAAGGCTGCGCGCCGCGCGCCCCAGTTCTCGCAGCGCTAATTCCCCCCCGCATATATCATTCAAAACCCGCAGAAACCCTGCGGGTTTTTTGTTCCCTTTCGCCGCCCGCCCGCACAAAAAAACCGCCGTTTCCGGCGGCCTTGGGCCCGGCGCTTTTCTCAATGCTCTGCCACCTGCATTCTGCCACAGGGCGGCCCGGCGAAGCAGGCCCCTTTCAATGCAAGCCGCCGCGCCCATACGGCGCCGCGGTGGCTTGCCAAAACCACAAAGGGCACGGCTGCCTACACAAAACGCAACGTCGGGCACAGGCCGCCCGCGCTGCCGGCCCTTTTGTGTTACCCTTTTTGCATTGCCCGCTTTGCAGCCGCTTTCCCCACATTCTTCCACCGGGCTGCCACCCGGCGGGCTCCGCTTTTCAATTGTTTTTCACCTGCACCTCGCCGCCCTCTACCAAAATTGCCTCGTGGTTGCTTATAGGCATTATTTGCAGGGCAGGGGAATAGGCTTCCACTATTTTGTGCGCAATTTTTGCAAAGGGCGGGTTGGTATAGTGGGGCAGGGTGTAAAAGCTCACCAGGCCCAGCGCGGTAAAATCTTGCAGGGCGGGCGCCTTTTGTGCGCTGTCCATCGCTTTTGCGTATTCAATGCCGGGCGCCGCCACCATTGCCCCGGCCGATTCCCCCACGTAGGTTTTCCCGGCGTTCACCGCCTCCACAATCAGCCTGTCTGCGCCGGTTCTTTTCAGCTCCTGCAACAGAAAAAAGGTGTTGCCCCCCGTTACATAAATAAAATCGTTGTTTTTTATTTTGGCCGCAGCTTCGGCAATGTGCGCGGTGGAAATGTCCAGTTCCTCCACCACCAGCCCCATTTTTTCAAGGGCCCTTCGCCCCGCTTTTACATAAAAAACAACCTTTTCCGCCTTGCTGGCCGTGGGAATAAAGGTTACGGTTTTGCCGCTGAGGCTCTTTTCAAAGGCCGCAAAAATACCGGCCACCTCCGCAAACGAGGACGACAAAAACAATTTTTTCATATTTCTTTTCTCCTTTTCTTTGTGTATGGCCACAGTATAGGGTATAATGGTGTCAGTTTAAGAAACCATTTGCAAAAAGGGAAGCCGTTATGAAAAAAACCGAGCGCCTGCACGACATGCTGCTCTACCTCAACGACAAAAAGTCGTTCAACCTCAAAAACATTATGGGCCGGTACTCCGTTTCCAAAAGCACCGCCCTGCGGGACGTGCAGTCTTTGGAAGAAATGGGCATGCCCATTTACTCCACCCCCGGGCGGGGCGGCCATTACGGCATTCTGCCCAACCGCCTGCTGTCCCCCATTGTTTTTTCCATGGAGGAGGTGCGCGCTTTGTATTTTTCCATGCAAACGCTGGCCGCCTACCAAAGCACCCCCTTTCACCTGAACGCCGAACGGCTGAAGCAAAAGTTTGAAAGCTGCCTTGCCGCAGGGCAAATTGAAAAGCTGCGAAAAATGGAGGCCGTGTTCAGCCTGGGCGGCGGCCAAAGCGGGAACGAGTGCGCCTGCCTGGAGGAGGTTTTGGCCAGGGCCGTTGACGGGGCCGTGTGCGAAATACGCTATGCCAAAGAGGCGGCCCCAAAGCGGTATTGGGTGCAGTTTTTCAACATTACCGCCGCCTACGGGCAATGGTACGCCACGGCCTACAACTTTAAAACCAAAAGGCCGCAGGTGTTCCGGTGCGATAAAATTCATGCGGTAACGCCCAGCGCCGCCTACGCGCCAAAGCCGCTTTTGGAACTGCTGCCCGCCCAAAACAGCCTGTTTCGCGGCAAGGCGGCGGTAGACTTTGCCGTGTACGTTTCCGCCCGGGGCGCCGATATTTTTTATAAAGAGCACTACCCCACCATGGCGCTGCACCGCGAAAAAACGGGCTGCTGCATACGGGGGTTTTACAACCCGGGGGAAGAAACCTTTATTGCCAATTATTTTATGGCCTTTGGCGAAACCATTGTTGCCGTGCAGCCCGCCGGCCTGAAAACCCTGCTTTTGGAAAGGCTTTCGGCCATGGCAAAACACCTTGCCGCCGTGTAGCCGCCCCGCAGCAGTTCCCCTTTGCACAAGGCCTCTTTGAAAGGGCCGCCGCTCTAAAACCGGCAGGCAAGCCCTTCTGCATCTTTTTTCCGCCATACCTGTGCCGCAAGGCAAAAGCAGGCGGCTGCAAAGCCTTTTCCACGCCCCAAAAATACCGCAACCGCTTGGCTTATTTTTACCATACAGCCATTGCCGAAAAGGCGCAGCAGCTTTTTAAGCCACAAATGGCACGGGCGCCGGGCACGGGCCACCCACCCCTTCCCCCCTCTGCCGCCTGTAAGTACGCAAAACAGGGCTCGCCCTTTTCCTGCAAAAATCCTATACAAAACGCAAAGCTCAGGCAGGCCGCCCGCACTCCTTTTCTGCCGCCCGGCCAAAGCAGGGCCGCCTTTCCCGCAAACGCCCTTGTACAAAACACAAAGCGCAGGCAGGCCGCCCGCGCAGCACGCAAAACGGTGAACAAACCGCTGCCCGCCTTTGTTTCTCTTGCTTGCCCGCGCACACGCGGGCAAGCACCGCATTTTCCTAACCCCCCGCAGGCAGCAGGCCCGCCCCTTTCCCTTGGGCCACAAAACAACGGCCAAAAAAGGCCCGCGCCACTCTCCGCCAGGCGGAAAACAGCACGGGCCACCCTATTAATAAAATCGCTCCCCGTGTGGGGAGCGACCAATCACCGTATCATAGTTACCAACATCATAGATATTTAGATCCACGCTCCCCTTCTGGAAAGCGACGTAAATACCCATAAACTTGTTTTCTATTAAAAGTATGTAGAGCCACCCCATACAGGGAGCGTAGATCCACATGGCTTATTGCATCCTGTAACAAATCCCCCGCAAGGCTAGGCCGCCTGCCCCCGTAAGAGGACGACGATGAGGACGAGCCGTGGGAGGAAGAGCCGGAGGAAGCCCCGGAGGATGCGGCAACGGACGAAGAGGATTCTGCTTCGGGCGGCAGCACCCCGGTGATAAACTGGTTCAGCCGCTCGGCCTCGGCGGCAAAATCGCAGCCGATAACCACCCGCCCGTTGGCCAGCTGAATGCCCCAGCTGTCCTCCTCCCTGGGCACGGTCATTTGGGCGGCCTGCCCGCTTAGCAGGGCGGGCATTTTAAAGGAAAGCTGCCAAAGCTCGGCGTTGGTACGGGTTGTGTCCAGCAGGGGCAGCAGCTGGTTGGCAATGGCGTCTATTTTGGCGGGGCTTAAGGTGGCACTTTGGTTGGCCGCCGCCTGTATTACCTTGCGC
>JBKEBR010000044.1:0-2164 GCA_047973285.1 Oscillospiraceae bacterium
AGAAAAGCGTTGTTATGAAATAGAGCGGGTAATGGTTGCCCCGCCGTTTCAGGGCAGGGGTTATGGAAAAAAATTGCTGGAATTTGCGGTTGCAAAGCTTACCCAAGCCCGCCAAACCCCCATTGCCTTAACGGTTGCCGCCTGCAACCACAGGGCGGTTAACCTGTATGAAGCGTTCGGGTTTACCTCCGTAGGCGAGGAAGTGGAGGAGTGGCAAATAGAAGGGCACCCACATGGCTGTTAACGGCACCTTAACAAAGCGCAGAACATGTGGCCTGCCGTTTGCAAGGGCCCTTTGGCACCTTTGAATGTATCCCCAAAATTTTATGCTGCTGTCTTAAATTGCCTTTCCATGTGAATAAACCTTCGCCCACAGCCTTCAATTAAAACACCCTGCTTCAAAGCGCTATTGGGGCGGCGCAAACAGCCCGGCAGCCAGTTTTCTTTCATGTTTACCGCCACTTTGCCTATTATAAACAAACGAGGGCCCACCATGAATTTACAGCACAAAACATTTTATAATAAGGGCTGCAACCTTCACTATTGGTACCGGCCGGGCCGCCTGCCGCAGGCCTTCATCTTCCTGCACGGCGCCGGCTGCGACCACGAAATGTTTGCGCAGCAGCTTTCCATTTTTGACGAAGGCTGCGGGCTGTTTTTGTGGGACGCGCGCGGCTATGGCTTGTCGCAGCTGGGGCCAGGTACAGCCTTCTGCTTTGAGGATATGGTCGATGATTTTTTCCGGCTTTGCGAAATTCACCAAATTTCCGGCGCGGTATTGGTGGGGCAATCCATGGGCGGCAACCTTGCCCAGGAGGTTTTATACCGCAGGCCGGGGCTGGTTTCAAAGCTGGTGTTAATTGACTGCACAAAAAACACCGGCACCTTAACGGCCTCTGAAAAATTTTTGCTAAAGCTGACAAAACCCATTTTATACCTGTACCCATGGAAAACACTTATTCGCCAATGCGCCGATGCCTGCGGCAACACCAAGGAAGTAAAGCAATATGTGCGAAGGTGCCTTTTGAAAATGAAAAAAGCCGACTTTATAGCGGTTATGCTGTCTCTCACAGCTTCCTTGCACCAGGATGAGGCATACCGGTTTCCAAAGCCTGTGCTGCTGCTATGCGGGGCCGACGACAAAACGGGGAACATTCGAAAAATAGCGGCGGCGTGGGCGGAAAGTGAGCCAAACTGCACGTTGCAAATTGTTGAAAATGCCGGGCACAACGCAAACCAAGACAACCCCGTGGCGACAAACCGGGCAATACAGGAATTTCTTTGGCCTGCCGCCGCCCCATAACCCCTTCCCTTTTATAGAACAACCCCCCTCCCTTATCCCTTTATGTGCACCGTTAACAAAGCAGCGGGGGCCTACCAACAAGAAAATAAAAAGCCCTGCTGCGCCGGAATATTTCTTCCTGCCTTTTCAATTTTTCAGCACGGCATGCCACACAGCCCTTTATTTATATACCTTAACAACAGGAAAGGACAAAATATGCTGCGATATGTACACACCAATCTTATTGCCAAAAACTGCGAAAAGATGATTGCGTTTTACAAAGACGTGTTCGGCTGCCAAAGCATAGGCGAAACACGGGACTTGCGGGGCGAATGGCTGGATAAGCTTACCGGCATTCCGGGTGCCCACATTACGGGCGAGCATTTGGCGCTGCCCGGGTATAACGGCCACCTCCCTACCATCGAAATTTTTTCTTATGATGAAATGGTGGGAAGCGGTGAGCACCGCATTAACGCCTGCGGCTTTGCACATCTTGCCTTTGAGGTGGACAATGTTGCCGAAACGCTTGAAAAAGTGCTTTCCCACGGTGGAAAAATGGTTGGCGAGCTGGTACACACCACTTACAGCAACGGCCGCAGCGCAACCTTTGTATATGCAGCGGATATTGAAGGAAATATTTTGGAGCTGCAAAGCTGGAGCACCCAAGGCCTGCCGCCCCAAAATGAACCTTGCGAATAACATGGCTTGCACATTCAAGCAAGGTATTTGGCCGGCCTTTGCGCATCGCCGGTGCCTGTTGGCCGCTGGCCCGCAAACCATTTGGCCCGCCACAGCACTTGTTTTTTTCGCCAAACAACAAACAACTAGAAAGGGTTATGCCGTTATGAAATTTTGCTGGAGCACACTTAAAGTGAACAACCT
>JBKEBR010000045.1:0-3547 GCA_047973285.1 Oscillospiraceae bacterium
AAAAGGATATGGTGGTTGCGAGTTGCGAATTGATTTATACTGTTTGCATGAAGTTTGCACAAAAACCAGTTCCATGAAAGGAGCCGACAATGGGTGATATAAAAGCGGCATACAAATTTTCAAAATATATTTATGACGACACATTAACACAAGGCAAATGGTGGTCGAAACTGTATATTTCCATCTTTTGGGGCGGTGTTGATGATGTGGAAATTGCAAAAAAGGTTTTAAACATGATACCGGATTTTTTTAACGGCAAGTTGCTGGATGTTCCGGTTGGCACCGGGGTATTTACAGCTTCCAAATATAAAGCCTTGCACCATGCAGACATTACCTGTTTAGACTATTCAGAGGATATGCTGCTGTTGGCAAGCAAACGTTTTAAAGATATGGGCTTAACCAATATCTCCTGTGTGCGGGGTGATGTTGGAAGCCTGAAATATGAAGACGGCGCTTTTGATGTTTTGCTTTCCATGAATGGGTTTCACGCCTTTCCCGATAAAGAAAAGGCCTTTTCGGAAACAGCAAGGGTTCTTAAGCCTGGCGGGGTGTTTTGCGGCTACTTTTATATCAAAGGAAAAAACAAAGCCAGCGATTTTATTGTAAAATCATTTCTTTCCGAAAAAGGATGGTTTACACCTCCGTTTTATACCTTCGATGAACTGAGCAATAAATTACACGGTTTATATTCTCACGTAGAAATATTCAACGAGCAATCTATAGTTTATTTTAAATGCATCAAGTAACAACAGCGCAGCCCTTCATAAATATCCTTTGCTGATAAAACCAGATAAGAGAATCCTGATCCTTTATTCGTTTTTTTGCCAGATGTAACAAAAGAGACCTGCCTTGCCTGCGGCGAGGAGCCAAGTCTGTTTTAGCCGTAAAGTATGGTATTATAAATCAAAAGCCTGTTGTTTCAACCCAATATTGCTTCAGGCAGCCCCGAAAATATATTGGCGAGGGTTTCATCAGAATTTACGTTCAAAAAGTACGCCTTTGTAAGGGCTTGTTTGCCGCAATAAGGCCGGTTGGTACTATGCCATAAACAAGCTCTTTTGAAATTGGTAGTCAAAAACAATGGAAATTTTTTTAAAAAATAACCTCGGCACTGCTTTGCTGAAAAACAAAAATATTTCCCCGCCATTCAATTGCCGGCTAAGCCGCCAATAAACGGTTTAAGGTTTGGCAAAAAACAGTTCAGCCCGGCTCTGAACATTATTTTTTATCTCTTAAAACCACATAAGGAGGTTTTCTATGGTTGATGGAATATGCCTGGGTAATGTTATGGTAGATTGCGATGATGAAACAAAACTGTGTGAATTTTACCACAAGCTGCTTGGGTGGGAAAAACGTACGCTGTTTGGCCGCCCCGCGCTGTGCAGCGAGAATGGAGTTGTATTTTTATTCATTGAGGAAGAAAACTACGTTCCCCCTGTTTGGCCGGAAGAAGCCGAGAAACAGCAAAAACAAATGCATTTCGATTTTCAGGTTCCCAACGTTGCGGCAGCGGTTGGCTATGCCGAAACTTTGGGTGCCTTTAAAGCAAGCCTTCAGTTTGGCGGCAATGAATTTGTTACCATGATAGACCCCGCCGGGCACCCTTTCTGCCTTTGTGCCAAAGATAATATGGCCTAATTTGCGGGGCAGGTACAATTGCCGGCAAAACTTTTTTCATTGCTATTCTGGCAGCGGCAAATATTGTGCGGCCATGGCGGCATTATTCCCAAATCACTTTCCTATGTTGAAAATCAAAGGCAACGCGTGTATGAGCCGCCTCTTGTTTCATTCCGTTTTCTGCCACATTCACATTAATAAAGTATCTATAAACTTCGAATCGTCTGCGCAATAGGCCGGAGACAAAAAGAAACCATGCAAGGGAGCTTTCGTCAAAAAACTATGGACGAAATAATTCATCGCACCATTCAAAATTTAAATAAAAACAATATGGCCGGGTATTATGCCCGTTCAATTGAGCAACTGCATGAAATTATTCAGTCGCTGCTGGCAGAGGGCGAAACCATTGGCTGCGGGGATTCCGTACCACTGGAAGAAACCGGCGTGTTTGATTTGGTACGGCAACAGAAGTATACATTTTTAGACAAATTTGCGCCCGGCCTGAACCATGAGGAAAAGCGGGAAATATACCTTCAAAATTTCAGGGCCGACACCTTTTTAACGGGCATTAACGCGGTAATAACCGATGGAAGCCTGTTTAATATTGATGGAAATGGAAGCCGTATTGCCCCCATTTTATATGGCCCAAAACAAGTAATTGCTGTGGTTGGTACCAACAAAATTGTAAACTCGCTTGATGAAGCCATTTTTCGTGCCCGCCAAATTGCCGCCCCTTTAGACGCAAAGCGGCTTGGAAAAAACACGCCCTGCACCAAATTGAATAAATGCATAAATTGCCACCACACCCAGCGGATATGCAATGATTTTGTGCTAATAACCGGGCAGTTTGAAAAAAACAGAATTAAGGTTATTTTTATAGAAGGGGCTTATGGCTTTTAAAACCGCGCCTGCTTGCTTGTACATTAAAAATTTCATTTTTAGGCTGTTGCCCCAATATGGCAAGTTTACTCGTATTTTATACTTTTTTGCAATGCAAAATCAGCCGTTTGAACCACCACATGGGCGACACCTTAAAACAAACCCACCGCATAGCCACTCGCATGAAATACTTGCATTAAAACGGCGAAAAACCGCAAGGCCTTTTGGCCCTGCGGTTTTTAACATGGTTGGAAAGGCATTTTGGCTTTTGGGCAGCCAAGCTCCCCTTGCCCGCTCACTTTGCCAAAATACTTGCCAACAAATTTACCGGCAGTGTTTTGGCGAACCCACACAGTAAAAAAGCAGTACAAGAAGCAACCTGTGCCAAAAATGCTTATCAGTAAATTGCAAATTCCTGCACATAGGTTTGCCCCGGTTTAATTACATAGGGCGTTTTCAGCAGGGCAAACCCCGGTAAATCTCCGCCAACGCCGCATTGCAGGGCATCTACCTGTAAAAAAACGGCGTCATGCCTCGGCAATTGGTGAATATGCTCGCTGGCATCCAGCTCGTCCTGGGAATACGGGTGGGCCGAAAAACCCATGTGCCCGCCGGTTGTATCTTGCAGGCAAAAGCCGCCGCCGTAGCTATCGGCAACCGAGAGCCAGCGCACATCCGTGCGGTTTCCGTTTTCCTGCGGGCGCATATAATTGTGCTGTAATTCCCCCATGGCGGCACTGTAAAGCGATACATCCGCCCCCGTTTTGCGGTCGCAATAGGTTTCATGCGGGCCGCGGCCATACCAGCGAAAATGGGTGTACGGCCCGGGCAGTTGTACCGCCATGCCAATTCGGTATGGCTGCAATTCCTTGGGGGTAACCGTGTGGCGAACCTTTAATTCTCCGTTCGGGTTCACAAAATATTCCAGCAAGGTATCGCCAGCCAGCATTGGGTGGCGGTACCGGCAGGCCACCTTAATTCCATCGGCCGCATCGGTAATATCACAGGCCGCCAGCTGCATTTCGTCGGCCACCTTTTGCCACTTAAAGCC
>JBKEBR010000046.1:0-1796 GCA_047973285.1 Oscillospiraceae bacterium
CAATGGTGTGGGCACAGCTGTTTCCCCTGGCAGTGCTGGCGGAGGATTCTTTGGTGCAGGGGGGCTCTTCCAGTGGCGAAACCGTAAGCTTGCCGGCAGAGACTTCTTCAGAGGGCTCTGTGCCGGCGGGGAATTCTGAAAGTGAAGCAGGCGGCGCGGAAGAGGGGCAAGGCGCCTCTTCCCCCGCTGCGGCTGCGGCCCCCTTTACAATTGCCCTGAATGGAATGGGCGGTACGGCGGAGGCCACAACGGTTCAAACCGATGAGCAGGGCTTTTTGCCGGAAATTCCCGCTGCGGAAAAGGAAGGATATTCGCTTTTGGGCTGGGCGAAAGAGGAGGTTTTTCTGCCCGAAAACTTCACAGAGGAAGATTTGGCGGCAGTGCCGCTGGTTACGGGGGAAACCCTTTTCACAGAAAACAGAACCTTGTACGCAGTTTGGGCGCCAAGCGCCCCGGCCCGGGCCCGTACACTTGGGGCCGGCTGGGACGGCGCCGCCACCGAAGAGCCTGCCCTTGTTGGCGAAGTTTACAAAATTGGCAGCCCTGAAGAGCTGGCCTGGTTCAGAAATGCGGTGAACGCGGGCTCCAAACAAATTGACGCTGTGCTTACGGCCAATATCGATTTGAATAACAAAGAGTGGGTTCCCATCGGCGGCGGAGACGGATATGCAACCACCTGCTTCAACGGCAGTTTTAACGGGGCGGGCTATGCCATTACCGGGCTTTCCATCAATGCGTCTTTTAACCACGCCGGGCTTTTCGGTTATATGAATAACGCCGCTGCTATTGTACAGAACCTGTCGGTTGCCGGAAATATCACCTCCACTTCCACCAATGTGGGCGGCATTGTGGGCACCCTGGCCAACGGTACGGTGCAAAACTGCTCGTTCAGCGGGCTGGTTGCCAACACCAAGGCCTCTTTCGGTTATGCGGGCGGTATTGTGGGTTATTTTAACAATTCCTCTGCCGCCAACAACCCCACAGCCCGGGGCTGTGTGAACAGCGGGGCCATTACCGGCCCCTATGCGGGCGGCATTGCCGGTTACGGCAAGGGTGGCAGCATTTTGGAGTGTTACAACACCGGCGCCATCAAAGGAACAACACGGGCGGGCGGCATAGCGGGCCAGCTGCAAAACAATTTTGTTTGCGGCAATTGCTACAATGCGGGCGAAGTGTCCGGTTCGGCTACAAAAGGGGAAATTGTAGATTTTTTGTATTCCTCGGCAGTGCTGAACAATTGCGGGTACAAAGCCGGCACCACCTTGTTTGGCGCCGGAACCGGAACAGCCAACAGCTGTTTTTCTTTCACCACCCCGGCCGAGCTTTTGGCCGGCCTTGGCACCGCCTATAAGCCTAGTGAGGGCGGCTACCCGGTTTTGGCCTGGCAAAACGGCGGCACGGGCGGAACAGACCCGGTGTTAGACCCGGCCGTTACGCTGCGGGGCACCAACACAATTTTTGTAGAAAAGGGCACAACACCAAACCAAACCACCATAACCCTTGCGCTGCAGGATATTGAAGAAAAGGATATAACCGGCATTGTGTGGAACACAAGCGTCCTCAAGGGCGCGTTGCCGCTTGAGGAAATTGTTTCCGTTTCCCACCCGGAAAACAACAACACCTCTATTATTCTGGCTGCGCTGAAGGGCGGCGGGGTTATTCGGGTGGAGGCAATAGTGGCTGTTGGCGAAGCCAGCTATACGGCTGCGTTTGATGTGTCTGTAATTCCCCAAATTACATACGCTTCGGTTGTAAATGCCAATGCGGCGCACGGGGTGTACCCCGTGCTTGGCGAA
>JBKEBR010000047.1:0-5152 GCA_047973285.1 Oscillospiraceae bacterium
AAAAACCGCCAGCTTTTCATACCCGGTATAATAGGGGATGGCCTGCGAATCCAAATTTTCTATGCTGTGGGTTAGAGCTGCCAGCAATTCGCCCGCTTTGGCCTCCAAATACATTTTAGCGGCCTGCCCGTTGTAGCGGCAGTTTTTAAGGCCGGTCAATATTTCTTGAAACAGGGGCAGGCACCTGGTTCCCGCCATTTCAATAATGGAATAGCTGTCTACATCGCTGCCATACAGCTTTTCTATCACCGGGTAAAGCGTGTCCACACAGCTTTTGTGCCGTACAATAAAGCTTACGCCGCGGCAGTAGGTGTCGTGCCCGCAAAACATACAGCTCATGGCGCCGGTGGGGCGCACAACGCTGAAAGAAATACCCATGGGAAAATCCTGCGCGTCCTGGGTTTCTTCATCCCGGCTGATGAAATTCTGCGCTTCCTTCAAAAGCGCAATTTCCACATAAGGTTCAACCATTTGGTAGGGCTGCGCCACTTCTTTTATAATGTGGTAATCAAGGTCGATGAAATAATATTTTTCAATATCTCCCAAAATCTTGATGCGCCCTTTTTGGGGCAGGGAAGGGTAGTGGTAGAGCGTTCTTGGCTCTTCCACCTGTTTTTGCATGCCCAAATCGCTCAAAAATAAAAAAGAATCCTCCACCGTGTGCATTACGTCCATACAATTCTCCTGAACAACACAAAAATTATCCCCAAAAATACAAACCCCGCAAAACCGCTTGTGGCAGCCGCGTATGCCTGCTAAACTTTGTGTTAGCCAAAACTAACTGGTGAAAGTATAGCACGTTTACAGGAGGATGGTCAATGCAGTCTAAGCGAAAAGCCGGGGGGGTTGCCGCGCTGTTTGCCCTTGGCAAAGCAAACCCCGGGCCCTGGTACGGGGCCGTTTTTTTAAGCATACTGGGTATTCTGTTCGAAGCCTTTCCCTACCTCTCCATCTACAACATTGTTCGGCTTGTGCTGGTGGCAAGGCAAACCGGCGGCGCGCTGAATGCCCCTGCCATTTGGCTGTGGGGCGGCCTTACGCTGGCTTCGCTGGTTGTTAGCGTTGTGTGCACCATTGCCGGTGGCTACACTGCG
The DNA here is from genome assembly GCA_047973285.1 of Oscillospiraceae bacterium. Classification (GTDB taxonomy): domain Bacteria; phylum Bacillota; class Clostridia; order Oscillospirales; family Ruminococcaceae; genus JAAYCI01. The sequence continues at coordinate 1,095 of JBKEBR010000047.1, forward strand.
CACAAGGTAACCTTCCGGTTTATTTTTGGCCTGCGCCGCCTTGTGCTGGCCCACCTTGGCAAACTGCCCATGGGGTACTTCAGTTCCCACAGCACGGGCTTTATTCAAAAGCAAATGGAAGCCGAAATGAACAAAATAGAACAGCACCTTGCCCATAACGTGCCCAACCTAATTGGCGCGGCGCCCCTGTTAATAGGGCTTTTGGGGGCCATGTTTGTTTTAAACATTTGGCTGGCGCTGGCGGTTTTGGCCGTGTGCGCTGCCGCCGTGTTCATACAGTCGTTGGTTTTTAGCAGCAAAAAAAGCATGCAAAACGTTGTAGAGGGCAGCGTAAAAATGGGCGAGATGAACCGCTGGTTTAATGAATACCTGCGGGGCATTTCAGTGGTAAAGCTGTTTGGGGGCGGGCACGGGTTTCAAAACCTGGAAAACAGCATTCTCGGCTACCGCAACTACCTTTTGCAGTTTACCAAACGAACCTCCATTCCATTTTCCATCTTTAAGGTGCTTATGCTTTCGCTGTTAACCTTTGTGCTGCCTGTTGCAACCATTTTAATATCCCTGTACGGCGGGCAGCTGCAATTGGTGCTTACCATCATTATGTTTTTGGTAATTACCCCCTGCCTGTATTCCCCCATGCTGGAGCTGATGCGCCTTGCCACAGACATGCAGCAGTCCAACGCGGCCATTGGGCAAATAGAGGCACTGCTGAAAGAAACGCCTTTGCCTGTGGCAAACAAGCCCCGGCTGCCCGCAAATTTCGAGGTCGCGTTCGAAGATGTCTCCTTTTCATACCAGGCTGCAAGCAACCCCATGCGGCAATGGGCGTTAAAAGAAGTGTCGTTTACGGCGCCGGTGGGCAGCGTAACCGCGTTGGTTGGTCCCTCGGGCGGGGGTAAGTCTACCGCGGGGCAGCTGCTGTGCCGCTTTTGGGATGTTACCGCGGGGGCAATAAAAATTGGCGGTGTGGATATACGCGAAATGGCGCCGGAATATTTAATGGATTGTGTCGCCTTTGTTTTTCAAGACACCTATTTGTTTGGCGCCAGCGTTTACGACAATATTGCCATGAGCCGCGCCGTAACCCGCAAACAGGTGGAAGATGCCGCAAAAGCCGCCATGTGCCACGACTTTATTATGGCGCTGCCCGGCAAATACGATACCCCGCTGGGCGATGGAGGGCAGCATTTGTCTGGCGGGGAGGCACAGCGCATTGCCATTGCCCGGGCCATTTTAAAAGATTCCCCCATTGTTGTGCTGGATGAGGCCACCGCCTTTACAGATGCCGACAATGAAACCCTGATTCAAAGGGCGCTCGGGCGGCTGCTGGCGGGCAAAACCGTATTTATGATTGCGCACCGGCTGGCCACCATTCAAAAGGCGCAGCAAATTTTGGTGCTGCAAAACGGCGCGCTTGTGCAGCGGGGTACACACCAGGCCCTGGTAAGCAGCGAAGGCATATACCAAACCCTGTGGAATATTCAGCACGAAGTAGAGGGCTGGCAGCTTAAAAAGGGCGGGCAAAAGAAAGGGGAGAAGGCTGTTGAAATTGTTGTTTCATAGGTTTACGGGGGGCAACCCGCGGCTTATGCTGGCGCCAACGGTTTGGGCGTTTGTTGAAAATGTATGTACCATGCTGCCCTCTGTTTTTGCCATGATGGCCCTGTGGCAGCTTATTGCGGCGGTTATAAACGGTGGCGGCATAAGCCTGCCGGGTTTGTGGCAGTGCTGCCTTGGCATGGCGGGGGCCTTTTTGTTGCAGGGCCTGGTGTCGGTATTAAGCTACCGCTACAGCTACTATGCCTCGCAAAAGGCCATGGCGCAAATGCGGCTGGACATTGCCGAAAAAATGCGGAACCTGCCGCTGGGGTTTTACACCGGCAAAGAAAGCGGCGAGCTTTCCAACACCTTTTTGGCAGACCCCGACAGTTTAGACCAGGCGATGTCCTTTTTTATTCCGCAGGTCATCAGCATGGGGGCACGTTCCCTCCTCTCTTTCCTCATGCTGGTAACGGTAGACTGGCGGCTGGCCGTGCCCATGTACATTATGCTGCCTCTGTGCCTTGTTGTAATGCGCCTTGCCATGAAAATACGCTACAGGCATGCGGGGCAGGTGCGTGCGGCAAAGGCAAAAGCAACCACCCTGTTGAACGAGTACCTTCTGGGCATGCGCAACCTGAAAAGCTACAACCAAACGGGGTCCGGGTTTGGCAGGCTTGAAAAAGCGTACGAACAGCTGGCCAGCAAAAGCACCAAGGAAGAAGGCCTGCCCGGCGCGCTTACGCTGCTGGCCAGCCACGGGCTGCATTTGGGCATTCCGCTTATTATTTTTGTGGCCACCTCGCTGCTTATTCGGGGCAGTGTAGACCTCTTCATGGTTCTGGCGTTTTTAATATTGGCAACACGCCTGTATTCGCCGCTGTCCACCGCCATTCTCAGCATCATCAATTTGCGCGCGTGCAGCGTTGCCGCCAACAGAATTAACGGCCTGCTAAGCGAACCCGTGCAAACCGGCAGCCAGCAGGCCGCGCCCACCGGCAGCATTTGTTTTGAGGCGGTTCAATTTAGCTACGGCGGCAAGGAAGAGGCAATAAAGAATGTAAGCTTCACCGCCCCCCAAAACGGCATTACGGCCCTTGTGGGGCCCTCCGGCAGCGGAAAAAGCACCCTGCTGCGCCTTGCCTGCCGTTTTTGGGATATTCAAAGCGGCAGAATTTGCATTGGCGGTTTACCAATTGCCAATATTGCGCCGCAGGCTCTGTACAACCAGGTGGCCATGGTGTTTCAGGAAAACTACCTTTTTGGCGACACCATACGCAACAACCTGCTGTTTGGGCAGGCGGGCAAAACCGACGACGACATGATTCTGGCCTGCCAAAAGGCTTGCTGCCACGATTTTATTATGAAGCTGCCCCAAGGCTACGATGCTGTTATTGGCGAGGGCGGGGCCACGCTTTCCGGCGGCGAGCGGCAGCGCATTGCCATTGCCCGGGCCATTTTAAAAGACGCGCCAATTTTGCTTTTGGATGAGCCCACCTCCAGCCTGGACGCGGAAAACGAGGCCCTGGTGCAAAACGCGCTCACAGAGCTGGTAACCGGCAGAACGGTTATTATGGTGGCACACCGCTTAAAAACCATTGCGGCGGCCGACAATATTGTGGTGCTTGATGGCGGCAGGCTTGTGCAGCAGGGCACCCACCAAAAATTGCTTGGCGAGGGCGGCGGCCTTTACGCCCATTTATGGGGTTTGCAGCAGCAGGCCCAAAACTGGAATATTGTAAATTAAACAAACACATTGGAGGAATTTAAAATGAACAAGCAACGCAAATGAAATGCGGGCTATGGTGGAAAGCGTCAAGGACAAGGGCGTTACACAGCCTGCCATAGTCCGGCCCCGTGAGGACGGCGGGTGTGGCTATGCGATTGGAGGGTTCTTTATGTTTCAAAAGCAACTGTCTTGCTTTGTTTGCGAGGGACCGTCACCACATTGTGACGGTCAGGCTTAGCCGATGTTCTAATTCTCCATAATTTCAAAAGAATCATAAAAATTATGGGCTGCTATTGCGCCCATTTTTTGTTCGACACCTTTCGGGGATTTTCCCGAAAAGGTGTTTTTTTGTCCTCTATTTTGACTGTGGCTATACGGGACAAGCCTTTCCACTTCGGGCCAAGTTGGCCCGAAGTCCGCGCCGGGCCTCCAAAGCATAGCGGCCCCGGTTGCCGCTCCCCGCCCCTCTCCGTTCATCAGTTTTTACCCGCAAAAATGACGAACGGAGGTAAAATAATGGATAAGTCATTCGTGACGATAACATATAAAACCGCCAATGGGAACGAGATTTGTGTTGAGGTTTCAACTTCGGTTAAGGAACTGCTGGAACAGTCCGACCGACAAATCCGCTCCCAAAGGCGGCAAGACAGGCGACACCTTGACTACATGGATTTCATAGACGGTTTGACGGCCGCGGCTATGAGCTATCCACAGGAGGACGCCGCCGATCTCGTAATTAGGATGGAAAGTTACCGCCAGCTTTATGCTGCAATCAAACGACTTTCCACGG
>JBKEBR010000048.1:0-1970 GCA_047973285.1 Oscillospiraceae bacterium
CACGGCCGGCACAGAATCTCAAGGAGCGGTGGGGGCTTTCAGAGAAGAGCGTGAACTTACTGCGGATGAAAAAGAACTTTTTGAAAAGGCTGTGGCCGAGCTGGTAGGGGTGAAATACGAACCAATCAGGGTTTCCACCCAAGTGGTAAACGGCACTAACTACAAATTTTTATGCAAGGGTACTGCCGCAGATGCCAACATGACGGAATCGGAATATTATGTAACAATTTACCTGCCGCTGGGCGAAAATGCTGTGCCGGAAATAACAAACATAGAAGAAATATAGTTTTAGCCGCCTTCGGGCGGCTTTTTGCATAATAAGACCCACTCGCTAAGCGAGCGATTTTCAAGAAGGCCGCCGCCGCGCCTCAAAACCTGAACCATCGCATGAAAACAGACAAATTTTCCCCTGATGAAATATAAACAATTGCCGCGGCCTCAGGTGGAAAAGGCGTATATACAAATGGCGGACGGTACAATTGTGGGGAAATAGAAACAGGCCCAGCAACATAAAAATGGCACCCCGAGCCTTTTGGTGGGCCGGGGGAAATATGGTTTGCAATTTGCGTTATAACCAATTTTTTATTTTTGCAGCAAACATATCTTTTCAAGAAAGGGCAAATGCCCATCAAACACCATGTTTTCGCTATAGTAGAACAATTGGGTTGCGGCAAGTGGAAAAATTGTAGGCGCAAGCCCCCCTGTGCCGCTCAACAAAAAACCACTTTCGGCAGCCAGCAAACGGGATCTGAAAGTGGTTTTTTGTTGCTGAAGCAGCACGGCAACAGGCCGTTTTGGCTGTTCCGGCGAGCACGAGCGCACCCCAAAGGGCGCCTCAATTTTTGCGCAAACGAAAACCGGGCCGGAAATAAATTCCGGGCCCGGTAATTTTTTAAAAATAGTTTATTTTCTGATTTTTGCATTGTGTAATGAATGGCAACCTGTTTCCAAAAAATTTCATGTTGTATTGAAATGTTTCTTCTATGCGCGCCAGCGTGCGGGGATATTTTTCCTCATTAATGCTTCGGCATACGTTTTGCATTTTGTTTTGGTGCCTTTTGGCCTTTCCGCCAGGCTGGCCGCTGTGCAGCCGCCTCTTTTCATTCTCTGTGCCGGGCGGCCAGCTAGGCTAGCTAATGCCGTAGTGGCGCGAGGAGGAGCGCGTGGCCTCTGGCAGCATGCCTCCAAAGCCCCCGGCGGCGTTTAGGGTAAGCCCCGCCATTGTTTTAAAACGGTACAAAAGGCTGCGGTAAAGCGAGGGCTTTGCCTCTGTAAGCTCCGCCAATGCGCCTGCGGCATTTTGCCGGTATATGCGAAGGCCCTTTTCTTTATAGCGGTGCAGAATGTGCAGAAGGTCGTTTTGAATGTTGTTTGCCCGCACATAAATTTGCCGAATGCCGTGCTCCTCCAAAAAAGCGGCGGAGGGCATGTCCTGCGGAAAAATGCACCACCGGTTGTCGTAGGTGCCGGGCTGCCTTGCACGGGCGTTTAGCCGGTTGGCGTCCAAAAGAAACGCGGGGGGCGCATTTTTTGCAATTGGCAGGGTTTGCAGTTGCTGTGCCCCCCGGTAAAGGGCGGCCACAATGTTGGAAACATTCACCGCCATGGCCTTTTCATTCGGGGTATATACCCCGTTGTAAAGGGGAACGGGCCGGTACCCTTTGCCCGCCAATGAAAGCCCTTCCAGCGTGCCGGCCTCGCCCGGCAGGTCTATAATAGAGGCGGTTTTACCGTCGGCCAAGGGGGCGGTGTCCGTCGGCCCGCCGCCGGGGGCGGGCGGGGGTGTTATGGGCGGGGGGTCTTGCGCAAACAAAACCGGCTTGGCCCACTGGGCCCACAGCGCATCGTCCGGCGCCCATATTTTGTAAACCTCATAGTTGTGTTTCATCTGCAATCCTTTCCGTTTCAACCAGCAGGGGAATGTCTCTGGCTGTCGAGTCAATATGGGGGTAGGGGCTATTGCGGCCGTA
>JBKEBR010000049.1:0-2767 GCA_047973285.1 Oscillospiraceae bacterium
CCGTTTTCGCCCAGCAGGGCCATAACGCTGCCTTTTTTCAGCTTCAGCTGTGCATCGTCCAGTGCCTTTACGCCGGGAAACAGCTTGGTAATATGCTGCATTTCAACCTTATATTCCGACATTATTGAATACCTCATTCCCATAAACATGAACAAAACTTAAAACACCCGGTACAACGCCGTGCCTTTTGGAGCTACCTGTCGAAAAAATATGCTTCCACATAGGTACAAAGAAAATGGTAAATAACAATGTGGTGTTCCTGAATGCGGTAGGTTTCTTCCGCAGGGGCAACAATGCAAATATCGCACAGCTCTTTAAATGCACCGCCGTCGCGCCCTGTTAAGCCAATGGAAACCATTTCCTTTACACGCGCCGTTTTGAGCGCCGCCACAACATTTTGGGCGTTGCCCGAGGTGCTGATTCCCACAAGCACATCCTGTTTGCGCCCATAGCCATACACCTGCTGCGCGTACACAAGGCCCGGGTCTACATCGTTGGCAAAAGCGCTTATCAGCGCCGCGTGCGCACCAAGGGATATGGCCGGCAAACCCTGCTGCAACGCAGCCGCGATGCGCGCACCTTCATTGCCAAACGCCTGCCCAAACTTTTGCTGTTCCTGCAGCGCAAGCGGCCTGCGAAGCATAAAGCCCTTCATCAGCTCGCCCACAATGTGGTCTGCATCGGCGCTGCTGCCGCCATTGCCGCAAACAAGCAGCTGGCCATTTTTTTCATACATCTCCACAAGGGCGCCTGCTGCGCGCATAATGTCGTTTTGTGCCCCCACCAGCTCCGGGTGTTTTTCGAAAAAAGCGGCGGCAAGCTGTTCGCATCTTTCCTTTTTATCCATAGGGCCTCCTGTATGCCTTTGCGTGTACTTTATGCTTTTATCAATATGTTTCAGAATAATAGGCCGCCACGCTCAACGCGGCCATATTGCCAATGGTTTCGGCCAGCTCGGCAGGCACCACCCGGCACGCGCTGCGGGAAAAAGAAAGAGCCTCCCGCTTGATCACTTCCTCCGCATGGGGCCAAAGCAAATGCTTGCACCGCACAAAAATGCTGCCGATCACAATAATTTCGGGGTTGAGCAGGTCTATTAGAATGGAAAGTCCTTTTCCCAGCTGCACCCCTGTTCGCCTCATAACTTCAAGCGCAAGGGCATCGCCTTGGTCGGCACTTTCCCCCACTGTTAACGCCGTAATTTCCTCCAGCGGCGCCTTTTGCAGCATGGCCGGCGCCTGCCCCGCCTGTAATTCTTCCAACAAACGCAGGCGGGCCAGCTGGGCTATGCCGGTGCCGCTGCAAAACCCTTCAAAGGAACCCATTTTGCCGTAGCCCACCGGGCCGTATTCGCTCATGCGCACATGGCCAATTTCGCCCGCCATATCGCTTGCCCCGGTAATAAGCCTGCCACCGGCAATAATGCCTGCGCCAATGCCCGTGCCAAAGGTGAGAAATATAAGGTCGCTTTTACCGCGGCCCGCGCCAAACAGCCATTCCGCCAGGGCACCGGCATTCGCATCGTTGCACAGCCACACCGGCAGGCTCATTTTGCTTTGCACATGGGCCACCACCGGAATTTCATCCCAGCCGGGCAGGTTTGGAGGGGAAAGAATAAGCCCCCGCGCGCTGCTAAGCGGGCCGCCGCAGCTTACCCCAACGCCAACAACATCCCGCAGGGCAGCCCCTTCTTGTTTTAAAAGGGCCTGCATATCACTGCACAGCGCATCCAGCATGGCAAGGGGTTCATATTCCTGTGTTGCCCGGGGCTCGCTGTATGCCACAAGCTCCATGGCGGAATTTTCAAGGCTTTTCCCCAGCGCCGCAGAGCACTTTGTACCACCGATATTGATGCCGAGATAAAGCATATTTGCGCCCCCAAGCCACTTGAAAAGTAAAGCACCGCTGCCTTTGTTTGTATCATAACTGATCGCCTTTAATTAGTCAATATCTTTTACTATTTTTCCTATTTCGAGGCAATAATATATTTATATGCACTAAAATTTTAAATATTTTAGTGCATATTGATGAATATACTCAAACATTAGTAATCTTCATTGACTAATGTAATATTCCCGGTAAAATAGTAGTTGGGTTGGCATACTGATATGCCGGCCCAAAAAGTGCCTTTATGGCCGCATATAAAAACAAGGCATTTACAGGGGCTTCGGCAAATTGTTTTATCCTTTGTTTTACTTTATAATAACGTAAAAATACAGCCGTATAAAAATGCAAGCTGCTTTATACGGCGGAGCTGACCCTATAATGGATAAAGGAGAAGGAATATGCATAGCGGCGCAACAACCACGCAGGTACGCAACCAAAATATCGGCTTGGTTTTGCGGCAAATTGCCACCACCAGGGGCATTTCCCGCGTGGACATCTCCGCCCTTTCGGGCCTTACAAAAACCACCATTTCCAATGTTGTGCAAACCCTTATCAACCAGGGCGTGGTGGAGGAGGCCGCTTTGGCGGCGGGGGAAAATGCCCCGGCTGCCCTTTCGGGCCGGCCGCCCATTCAACTGAACATTGCACACACGGCGCCATTGGTGTGCGGCATGCTGCTAAAGCGCGAGCAAACCGTGGTGCTGCTTGGCACGCTGAACGGGGAGATTGTGGACGAGATAAGCGAAAACTTTAAAAACACCATAGACCCCGAAAGCCTGGTTGCCTTTTTAAAAAGGGCTGATAAGGAAATACGCGCCCGCCACCCGCAAAAAATACTGGGCGTGGGCATTTCCAGCGTGGGGCTTATAGACAGTGTTAA
>JBKEBR010000050.1:0-8535 GCA_047973285.1 Oscillospiraceae bacterium
AACTCTTTTAACAGCGTATATGCAAAGCAGCCGCACCAGTTTCAGCTGGGTTTTTTAAAGGTGCTGCCCGGCAGCAGTATGGAGCAAAAGGCAAGGCAATACGGCCTTGTGTGGCAAACGGCGGCGCCCTTTGAAGTGCTGTACACAAATTGGTTGAATTACGACGAGGTGTGCGAGCTGAAACAGATGGCCGAAATGGTGGATGTATACTACAACAGCGGCCGGTTTGCCCACATTACGGCCCACATTTGCGGTATGTTTGCCACACCATTTGTTTTTTACAGGCAGCTGGCCGCCTTTTATGTTCAGCAGGGGCACGCCCACGCGCCGCTCAGCAAAATTGGCTATTACCAGCTGCTGGGCAGCTTTTTGCAGCAAAGCGGCTTTGCCGCCGGCGAAAAGGCCCAGTGGCTGTGCAAGCTGGATTTGACCCTGCATGAAAAAATAAAAAGCCTGCCGGCCTGGGTAACGGTGGGCGGCGCGGCGGCTTATAAAGAAGAAATACTGGCTTTTTACGCAAAGCCGCAAAACATTGCCCGTTACCTGCCGCAGTATGCGGGGCGTGAGGCAAAGCAGATACGCAATATGGCGCATATAGAAATTTTCCCCTTTCAGCCTTTCACGGGGGAGGCCCGCAGCTGCGCGCTGCTGTTTAATTATGAAGAGCGCGATCTTTCGGGCAATGCCGCCGTGTGGGAAATTGCCCTGTAATGGCAGGTTGTTTGCCGGGCCGTTTGTATTAAAAAAAGGAAAAGCGCCGCGGCGCTTTTCCTTTTTTAAAATGCCGAACGTTTACTTGAAAACCGAAAGGCGGGTTTCCACCGGCTGTGTTTCTTTTGGGCCTGGTGCTTCGGTTGGAACGCCGAAGGGCATTTGGCCAAGCAGCTGCCAATGGGCGGGCAGGTTCCACTCTTTGGCAACCGCCTCGTTTATTAAGGGGTTGTAGTGCTGCAGTGAAGCACCAAGGCCTTCGGCCTCCAGCCTTACCCAAACGGCGTAGGTAAGCATGCCGTTGCTTTCCAGTGCCCAAACCGGAAAAGATTCTTTGTAAAGGGGGAATTTGTCGCACAGGGCCTGTGTTACCTGGGTGTCCTCAAAAAACAGAATGGTACCGTGGGCGGCGGCAAACGAAGCAACCTTTTCTTCGGTGGCGGCAAAGCTGCCGGCGGGGGTTACCTTGCGCAGGGCCTCCAGCACAAGGTGCCACAGCTTTTTGTGGTTTTCGCCCAGCAGCAGCACCAGCCGCGTGCCCTGCGAGTTGAAAGCGCTGGGGGCGGCCAAAAGCACATCGCTGAGAATTTCCTCCACCCGTTCGTCGGAAGCAGAGCTTTGAGAAGAAAGGGCATATATACTGCGGCGGTTGTTAAATGCAGCGGTTATTTCCATATTAAAACATATCCTTTCGGCAAAAAATAGTGGAACTTGCCTTATTGTAGCACCAGTTGAAAAAGAATACAACAAACCCTTGACAACGGCAGGGCGCAATAGTATAGTATAGATAACGATTAAACGATTACTTAATTGTTATAGAGTTACCAAAGGCATATATTGCAATGCTTTTGGCGTATAGTATTTAAAAACGGAGGAAAAGAGCATGAAAAAGGTTATTAAGCTGCAAGATTTGGACTGTGCCAATTGTGCTGCAAAAATGGAGGACGCCATTGCAAAGCTGGCCGGTGTAAACAGCGTGAATGTAAATTTTATGCGCCAAAGCCTTACCCTGGACGCCGCCGACGAGCAATTTGACAGTGTGCTGGAAAGCGCCAAAAAAGTTGCGAAGAAAATTGAACCGGACGTGCGGTTTTTGTAATGAATGGAATTGCCGGGGCCGCCTTTCGGGGCGGTACAGCTTTGCCCTTTTTAGGGCGGCACAAAAATGTGCCGCCGGAGTTATACCTATTATAAATTACCCGTGGAGGCGAAAACGGAATATGAGCAGATCGCAAAAGAGAAACTTAACCAGAATATTGGTGGCGCTGGCCGGCTTTGTTGCCGCCGTGCTGCTGCCGCTGGAAGGGCTTGTGAAATTTTTTGTTTTCCTGGCCGTTTTTGCCCTTATTGGCTGGGATATTGTATGGCGCGCCCTGCGCAACATTTTGCGGGGCAAGGTGTTCGATGAAAATTTCCTGATGGCGGTGGCCACCATAGGCGCCTTTATATTGGGGGACTATGCCGAGGGCGTTGCCGTAATGCTGTTTTACCAGGTGGGCGAATGGTTTCAGGGGTATGCGGTGGGCAAGTCGCGCCGCTCTATTGCAGAGTTGATGGACATACGCCCCGAGTATGCAAACCTGCAGCAGCCCGACGGCAGCCTTTTGCAGGTGAGCCCGGAGGAGGTACAGGTTGGTGATGTGGTTGTGGTGAAGCCGGGGGAACGGGTGCCGCTTGACGGTGTAATTGCCGAGGGGCAGTCGGCGCTGGACACCTCCGCCCTGACGGGCGAATCGGTTCCGCGGGATGTGCAGGCCGGTGCGGCGCTTATCAGCGGCTGTATAAACCTTACCGGCACCCTTGTGGTAAAAGTGGAAAAGCTGTACGGGGAATCTACCGTTGCGAAAATTCTGGACCTTGTGGAAAATTCCAGCAGCAAAAAAACCAGGGCCGAAAATTTTATTACCCGGTTTGCCCGGTACTACACCCCCTTTGTGTGTTTGGCGGCCCTTTTGCTGGCGGTGGTTCCGCCGTTGGTTACAGGGCAGCCCTTTGCCCCCTGGGTTTACAGGGCGCTTACCTTTTTGGTTATTTCCTGCCCTTGCGCGCTGGTTATTTCGGTGCCGCTCAGCTTTTTCGGCGGCATTGGCGGCGCGTCCAAGCTGGGCGTTCTGGTAAAGGGAAGCAATTACCTGGAGGCGCTTGCCGCTGCCGAAACCGTGGTGTTTGATAAAACCGGAACCTTAACCAAGGGCAGCTTTGCCGTAACCAAAGCGGTGCCCCGCGGCATCAGCAAAGAGGAACTGTTTGAATATGCGGCCCACGCAGAGCATTATTCCAACCACCCCATTGCGCTTTCGGTTAAAAAGGCCTTTGGGAAAGAGATAGACCTTACCCGCATTGCCCTTGCCGAAGAAAAACCCGGGTTTGGCATTGCGGCCGAGGTGGATGGCAAGCAGGTGCTGGCCGGCAACAGCAAAATGATGAAGCAGGCGGGGGTAGAGCCCGCCGAGGATGTGCCGCTGGGAACGGTGATACACATAGCGGTAAACGGAAGCTATGCCGGTTACCTGCTGGTAGAGGATGAAGTAAAAGAGGACGCGCGCGAGGCAATTGAGCGCCTGAAGGCGGTGGGTGTAAAGAAAACCGTAATGCTTACCGGCGATACAGACGCCGTGGGCAAGCAGGTTGCCGCGGCCCTTGGGCTGGATGAGGTATACACGCAGCTTTTGCCGGGCGATAAGGTAGACCGGGTAGAGCAGCTGCTTGCGGCCCAGGCGCCCAAAAGCCAGCTGGTGTTTGTGGGCGACGGCATTAACGACGCCCCTGTGCTGGCCCGTGCCGACGTGGGCATTGCAATGGGCGGCCTTGGCAGCGATGCGGCCATAGAAGCGGCCGACGTTGTTTTAATGACCGACGAACCCTCCAAAATTGCGAATGTTGTAAAGCTTAGCCGCCGCACCCTTCGCATTGTAAAGCAAAATATTGTGTTTGCCCTGGGAATTAAGGCGGTGGTGCTGCTGCTTGGCGCCTTTGGGTTTGCCACCATGTGGGCAGCGGTGTTTGCCGATGTGGGTGTTTCGGTAATTGCCATTTTAAACGCCATGCGCGCTTTGAATGTAAAAGGGTTGCAGAAGTAATAAAGGAATAAAAGCCAAAGCATAAAAGCCAAAGCATAAAAACACCGCCCTGCTGTAAGCAAGGCGGTGTTTTTATGCTTTTAATTATTTAAACAGAAGTTTTGCGGTTGTAAGCCGCAGGCTACCGAATGCCCAAATTCGGGCAGTTCATTTCAAACACATCGTCAATCATTTGGTGGGTAAGCTTTGCTTCTTCGGTATCGGCAAGGGTGTAGTGTACCTCCCGGCCAATGCGGCGGCTTTTTAAAAGGCCGTTGCTTTTTAAAATGCGCAGGTGGTGCGAAACGGCAGGGTCGCTCATGCCAACGGCGGCGGCAATATTGGTTACGCATTCTTCACAGTGGCAAAGAAGCCACAAAATGCGCAGGCGGCTAAGGTCTGAAAGCTTTGAAAAAATATCGGCAGCCTCTGAAAAGGCTTCGTTTTCCGGCATTTTTTTCAAAACTTCCTCTAACTTTTCACCGTGGTGGTGTGGCAATACTGTACGATTGGCCATGTATACTCCAGCTTTATTTGTATGCCGCGGCCGCCGTGTAAGGGGGCAGGGCAATGCAAAAGGGCGCAAGGCGCGCCGTTGTATGGTGTACCGGCGGGCAAAAAACTATTTTTTCTTTTTTTGCTTGCCTGTTTCAGGCCGGGTTTTCTTGTACATTTTTTTGATGGAAGAAAAGGTTTCTTCACTGATAACGTGCTCTACCAGGCAGGCGTCTACCGCTGCCGTTTCGGGCGGCACGCCAATAGAAGCCAAAAAGCCGGTGAGCACCGTGTGCCGCTCGTATACATGCTCGGCAACAGAAAGCCCTTTTTCAGTAAGAACCAGTTCGCCGTCGGCCATCATAACCAGGTAGCCGTCGTTGCGCAGGTTGGTAACGGCCCGGCTTACACTGGGCTTGGAAAATTCAAGATGATGCGCAACGTCTACCGAACGGACAACGCCTTTTTCATTTTTTAAAATCAGAATTGTTTCAAGATAATCTTCGGCGGATTTTCGTAAGACCATGGTAAGTTCCCCCTTCAGAGTTTGGCAAATGCCAACATTTACATAAGAGCCGAGCCGTTGATGGTAAGCTGGAAACGGATGTTGAAAAAGTTGGACGCGCGGCGGCAGAGCAGCATACGGTCCATAAAAATTTCAAGATAATCCATTACGGAGCAAATCTCGGTGTCTACATCCAGCGCAAGGGTAAGGGTGCGGGTTGCAGTGTCTAACGAGGTTACGGCTTTTTTTACAGCATAGTTGACCCGGTCGTGAATATCAAAGTTTATATTTTCGCTGTTGCGCACGCGGCTGCGGCGCACATCGGTTTTATCCGCAAGGATGAGGGCGGCGGCAATGGAGTTTACGGGAAAAGCGGTGCCCTCGTCGTGGTTGCCAATGGCGGTTACCACGGCGGCCACATCTTCGGGGCGCATGCCCATTTTGTCCAGAATGCGCTGGGCAATAATAGCCCCGCTTTGCGCATGGTCCACCCGGTTTACCACATTGCCAATGTCGTGCATATAACCGGCAATGCGGGCAAGGTCTGCTTCATGTTCTGAATACCCAAGCTGCAAAAGCCACCGGCTGCCCATTTCGGCACAGCGCATTACGTGGGCAAAAGAATGCTCGGTATAGCCAAGGGCCAGCAAAGACGCGTCGGCCTGGCGGATGTAGGTTTTGATTTCTTCGGAATTTTTCACATCCTCGAAAGTTACCTTTTTCATAAAGCTCCCTTATGGCTACACAAATGCAGTTGCCGCAGGCATTTTTCCTGCAACAACTATTTGTATAGTATAGCAGAAAAAATGCTTTTTTTCAATTGCCCTGTGCAGGCGGCAATGCTTCTTTTGAAAAATGTATACAAAAAACCTTTCCCTGTGCAGGAAAGGTTTTCACTGAAAAAGAAAAATGAAGAAGGTTTACTTTGTTTCGTCGTCGCCGTCAAACAGGTCTTTCACCTTTTGGGCGCCCCCGCTCAGGGCATCGCCGGCCTTTTTGGCAAGGCCCTCTGCTTTTTCGGCAAGGTCTTTCCCGGCAATACCTGCTTTTTGGCCAAGCTCCTCCGCACGGTTGGAGGCTTTTTCCTGCAGCTCTTCGGCTGTGTTCTGCGCTTCGTGCAAAGCTTCTTTTGCTTTGTTGCCCACCTTGGTGGCCGCCAGCTTTGCCTTTGCCTCAGCCTTTTCGGCCGCAGCGCCAACCTTTTCCTGCACATCTTGCAGGGTATCTTTTATATCTGCCATAAAAATAACCCTCCGCTTCTTTAAAAGTACCGCAGTTTGCGGTAGGTAAATTATACCATACCAAAGCTGAAATAAAACAGAAAAGCGGAAAATTTCATAATAAAAACACCAATTTTATACCCCTAAAAAGCCGGCAAAGCCGGGGCTGATTTGGGCGGCAACCATGGGGGCCATAAGCACCAGGCCAATTGCCAGCAGAACGGCAAAAATATAGGCTGTTTTTTTGCCGCGGTGCTTTGCCTTTGCGGGCGAACTCATCAGAATGGCCACCAGGGAAACAAGGGTAAGGGCGGCGCCAATGCAGAAAACAACAAAAAGCGCAGCATAAAGCGGGGACATTTGAGCGCGGAAAAAGCCGGGCAGCGTTTCCATAAACAGCCTCTTTTCATCTGGAATTTAAACGGGCAGCAACAAAACAACCGGCAAGCCTTTAAAAGGCCTGCCGGAAAAATTGGCTATTTGGGTGAAGAGGAGGCACCGCGTTTGTCGGCCCGCTCGGCTTTGAACCAAACGAATACCAGCCCAAGGCACAAAAGCCCCAAAACAATTTGAACCCAGCCCACGGCAATTTCATACCCAAGGGCAAGGTAAAGAATACCGCATATAAAGGTAAAGGCACTTAAAATAAGGCAAAACACGGCGACACATCCTTCATAAATCAGTTTACCTGTTTATTATACCACAAAGTGCCCGTTCGCGGTGTTTCAATTTAAGCTGGCCCTTTGCCCGCAAAAAACAGGCAAAATGCTATTTTGCCGAAAGGGCCGCCATGGTCATGTAATTGTAGGGCTGGTTGAAGTGCGGTAAAAAGAAAATGTCCAGCAGCTTTAGCTTGTCAATGGTTACCTGCTCTTCCACAGCTAGCGAAAACATGTGAATGCCCATGGAAATATCCTGGTAAGAAGCCATTTGCGCCCCCAGTACCCGCCGGGTGGCTTTGTCGTATACAATTCGTATTTTAACCTTGTGGTTTTCTTCGTTTGTAATAAAGGCGGGTTTTTGCAGGTCTTCATAGTCGGCGGTGGCGGCCTGGTAGCCCGCCGCCTCGGCCGCATGGGCCGAAAGGCCGGTAGACACCATTTTGTACCCGAAAATGCATATTCCGTTGGAGCCCTGCGCCCCCGCTGCCTCCAGCGGGGTGCCGCAGGCGTTGTGGGCCGCCACAATGCCGCTGCGCACGGCGTTGGTGGCAAGGGCAATGTAGCTTTCGGCTTGCAGGGCGTTGCTGTAAATGGTGGCGCAGTCGCCAATGGCATAAACGTTTGCATAGCTGGTTTGCTGGTGCAGGTCTACCTTAAAGGCACCGTGGCTGGCGGTTTGCAGGCGGCCCCCGGCAAGGGCGGTGTTGGGCCGAAAGCCAATGGCTAAAATAACCAGGTCGGCCTTATACCGGCCTTTGTTGGTAACAAGGCCGGTGGCTTTAATAGGTCCCTCAATTTGCTGCACGGTTTCCCCAAAGTGCAGTTCAATGCCCTTTTTCTGTAAAATTGCGTCCATATCCTGCGTAAACCAGCTGTCGTAATAGCCGTTCAGGCTGGTTTCGGCGGCCTCAAACAACAAAGCCTTTTTGCCCCGGCGGTGAATGGCCTCGGCCACCTCCACCCCAATGTAGCCCGCACCCACCACCGCCACATTTTGAATGGCGGGGTCATCCAGCAATTGGTTCAGCCGCTGGCCGTCTTGAAACAGCTTTACATGCTCTACATTTTGCAGTTCCACACCGGGAATAGAAGGCGTGATGGGCAAAGAGCCGGTGGCAAGAATAAGCCTGTCATAATTTTCAGAAAAGGCTTTGCCATCTTTACCGGTGGCGTGCACCACCTTGTTTTCAAAATCGATATGGGTTACCTCGGTTTCCATGTGCACCGTAGCGTGCTTGCTTTCCAGAATGTCTTTGGAACAATAGAACAACCCCTCCGGGTTTTCAATTTGGCGGCCCACCCACAGGGCGGTGCCGCAGCCAAGGTAGCTGATGTTGCTGTTGCGGTCGAAAATAACCAGCCGGCTGCCGGGGTAGTTGTCTAAAATGGTGTTGGCGGCGGCGGTACCGGCGTGGTTTGCGCCAATAAGAACAATTTTGCTCATAGTCGTTTCCCTTTTTAAACCGTTGTTTTTTGTCGGAGAAGGAGCTGTTTAAAAAATAACAATCCCTCTGTGGTTTATACTATACCATTTGAGTATATTTTGCAATAGAGAAAGGTGAATAATGATAAAAATTTTTAAATTGCCGGGTTTAAAAGCAAGATAAACCTGCATTCAGGTAAAAGGCATACCTTGAAAGGCTGAAAAGCAAGTGGGCAAGATAATATAAAAAGGCATAAAAGAATACGCTGCCGGCGCATTTGAATGCGCGGCAACGCACCATAAAGAATACAAGAAAGCCCCGGCAGCAAACCTGCCGGGGAAGGAAAGAAAAACCAGAGAAAAGCAAAACAGGTGGTGTGCTTACAAAGAGCGGGTGTTTGCAGGGCCGGGCCAAGGCCCCAGAGGGCAGCAAAGAGCGGTATGTTTGCGTGGCGCCGGT
>JBKEBR010000051.1:0-1670 GCA_047973285.1 Oscillospiraceae bacterium
CCGCCATTCGCAACATGATACGCGAGAGCAAAATTCACCAAATTGACAGCGCCATTTTTGCGGGGGCGGCTTTTGGAATGGTGTCGATGGACCAAAGCATTTTTGCCCTGTACAGGGCAGAAAAAATTACCGCCGACACCGCCCTGAAATATTGTGTAAACCTGGATGAAATGAGAAAGAAACTGGAAATATAAAGGGAATTCGGGTTTTTGCACTTTGTGCCGGGGGCATCACATTCTGTGAAAGAGGTGGTGGCTGTGAAGACCATTCGGGTGGAAATGCTGGGAGGGCTTTCGGTGTGGGCAGACGGGAAACCGCTGCTTACCAATTGTGTTAAAATAAACAAGCCCTGGCAGGTGTTTTGTTTTTTGCTGCTGTACCCGCAAAAACCCGCGGGGGCTGCGCTTTTGCTGGATGCGCTTTGGGGGGAGGCAGACCTTGCAAACCCCGCCAATGTGCTGAAAAACACAGTGTATGCCCTGCGCAGGGAATTTGGGCAGCCTGTGGAGGGCGAAGAAAGCCCGGTTTTGTTTGAAAACGGCGGCTATGTTTATAACCCGGCCATACAGCTGCGCCTGGACGTACAGGATTTTGTGGACGCCGTTGCCGCCGCCTCTGAAGCCGAAGGCGAAGAAAAGATTGCCCTGTTTGCCAAAGCCGCCGGTTTATACAGGGGCGATTTGCTGCCCCCCCTTGCCACCGAGGCATGGGTGCTGCCCCGCAGCCTGCTGCTGCGGGAAAAATATTCCCGCAGTGTGCAACGCCTTACTGCTTTTTTGCACAGGGAGGGTAGGTTTGAAGAACTGCTGGAGGTGGCGGGCGCCGCCAGCCGCATAGACCCTTTGGAGGAAGAATACTACCGCAGCAGCTTTAAGGCCCTGTATGCCCTGGGCCGGTACCGGGATATTGCAGACGCCTACCGAAAGGTGGAAAATATTTTAAACGGGCACCTTGGGGCAGAGCCCTGCGCCGAGGTGCGCCAGCTGTATGAAGCGGCGGCCCAAAGGCTGAACCAAATTGAGCAGGACATTGCCGTAATTAAAAAAGACCTGAAAGAGGCCGCCGGTAAAAAGAACCCGGCAAGCGGGCCGCTTTATTGCAGCTACCACTCGTTTAAGTCTTTGTACCAGATGGTGGGGCGCTATTCCGAGCGCAGCCGGGAAAAAATTATGGTGGTGCTGCTTAGCCTGCAAATGCAAAATGGAGGCCAGCCGGGTGAAGCGGGCCGCGCTTTTGGCATGGAGTATATTAAAAAAAGCATTATGGAGGGGCTTTTGCGCCGCAATGACGTGATGGCCCGCTATTCGGCAAGCCAGTATATTATTATGCTGAGCGCCGAACAGTCCAGCGGGGCCGAGGTGGTTATTCAGCGGCTGCGCAAAAATTTTGAAAAACCCCTGGCGGCCAAAGGCCTTAAAATTGTGGCGGCCCTGTCGGAGCTGGAGCGGATGCGGTAGGGCGGCAAAATTTTGCCGGGCCTGTATGTATAAAAACAGAGAGGGCAGCTTGAAGTAGGAACCCCAAAGTAGACATGCTCTTTTTGCATGTCTACTTTTTTATGTAGAATAGGGTGGAGGTAAAAAGACTGTAGGAAACAGGGCACCCTAAAGGCGGGAGAACTCGGCGGTGGACAACAGAAAAGAAGCTGCGGGTAGTAGGGCGGTCTTGCG
>JBKEBR010000052.1:0-6846 GCA_047973285.1 Oscillospiraceae bacterium
CAAAGCGCAGGCAGGCCGCCCGCGCAGCACGCAAAACGGTGAACAAACCGCTGCCCGCCTTTGTTTCTCTTGCTTGCCCGCGCACACGCGGGCAAGCACCGCATTTTCCTAACCCCACGCAGGCAGCAGGCCCGCCCCTTTCCCTTGGGCCACAAAACAACGGCCAAAAAAGGGCCCGCGCCACTCTCCGCCAGGCGGAAAACAACACGGGCCACCCTATTAATAAAATCGCTCCCCGTGTGGGGAGCGACGCCGAATTTTCCCCCGCCGACAATTTTGCGGGTTGATTTAGCTCTACCCCTCCCGGCGGGGAAGGCTCTTTTATTCAGTGCGGCGGCAATGCCCGCAAATGCTTCCTGCGGCTATGCCCGCACCGCCCGGCAGGCACCGCCACAAAACCAGCGGCGGGCGCCGCCTGTGGGCAAAGCAGCAGGGCGTTTATAAAATGGGCGGCAGGGCGCGGGAGGCTAGTACCCCAGCGGCTCGCCCACAAGAATAACCACAATGCGGCCCTTTATTTTGCACATGCGGGTTTTTACAACAACCGAGCAAATGCACTCGTCTGCCTTGCAGTTGGCGCACGCGCCGGTGGCGGCGCAGGGGGTTTTGTGCAGCCCCAGGCGGGCGGCGTTTACCGGGGCGGCATAGTGGCGGGCCCTGGCCTCGGCCTCTTCGGCGGTTTTGCAAACCTTGTTCATGCCCACAACAAGAATAACCTGTTTGGGGCCAAAGGTAATGGCGGCCGTCCGGTTTCCCACACTGTCCACATTCACAAGAATGCCGTCTTCGCTGATGGCGTTGGCGCTGCCAAGGTACACGTCGCTCAGCAGGGCCTGGCGCATAAGTTCAAACCGCTGCTCTGTGGTTTCGGCCTCGTCGCGGTCTATTGTGGTGTAGCCGGCCTGCCGTATTTTATCCAGCAGGCCAATTTCGCGCAGCGTAACAGAGCCGCCCCATGCCACCGCAGAGCCGGGCGCAATAAGCGAAAAGGCCGTGTTGGCCGCTTCGCCGGCGGTTTCGCAGTAAAGGGCCTTGAATTTTCTGCTTTCCAGCGCCTTAATAAGCCCCGGCGCCAGCAGGCTGTTTCGCTTAAAAATGCCGCTGTTTGCTTGTTCCATACAGAGCCCCTTTTTTTTATGCCTGCCTTTGGCGTGCAAGGCGGCGGGCTATTCCACCTTTTGGTAAATGGCTATTTCCCCCGGCGCGGCGCACAGCGCCTGAAGCTGCGGGAAAAGGGGTTTGAAATGGGCCGAGGCCATGTGGGCGTCGAGGGCGGCCTGGCTTTCCCAGCCCTCTATAAAGGTGAGAACCTCGGGCTGGTGGGTATCTTGAAACAAATCGTAGTGCAGGCAGCCGCCGTCAAGCTGGCGGGTGGCGGCAACCAGCTGCCTGGCAATTTCAATAAACGGGGCAACGCTGTTTTGCTGTACGGTTTGTTTTGCAACAATGGTAACCATGGGCGGCCTTCTTTCTTTTGCGCCATTGTTCAAAATGGCAGGGTGTTGGGTTTATGGGGCGGGCTATTGAGGAATAGGGGCGGCGGGCTGTTGCCTGCGGCACACATATTGCGCCAATTTGCAGGTGGTGTGTAAGCTGCTGAAGAATACGGGCGGCGGGCAAGCTACTGAAGAATGTAGGCGGCAACAATTTCGGCGTAATAGGCAATGTGGTAGTCTTTGTTGGCGCCGTGGAAAAAGCTGCTCACCGTTTGCGGGTAAAATTTTTCTTTGTTTTGGGGTGTAATTTGCCGTTCATCCTGCTTTTGGTGGTAAATTACCCGGCATTCCAGCGTAAGCGGCAGCTCTTTAATGGCGGGTACGGAAATAACCTTTGCGGACTCCAGCGTTACATTCAGCTCTTTTAGTTTGTCTGTGTCCCGGCCAGACTTGGTGCCGCAAACACCCAATATTTTTTTATCGAAGGGGCCAAACGGCACATTTACCGTAAATTCCGGGTTTTGCCCAAGCAGGGTGTTGGTAAAACGGTTTTCCCGCACAAAGGCGGTGAACAAAAGCTTTTCCCATTCCACGCCAATGGTGCCCCACCCAATGGTCATGGCGTTTGTTTGCCCGCCCGCCTGGGTGGTAAGCAAAATGCCGGTTTTGGTGGCCTTTAAAATGGTGGCGGCGTATTCCAGCACATCAATTTCTTTTCTCACAATGAATTCCCCTTTCCATGCTGTTTGTTTCATGATAAACTTATTCTCAACAAAAGAACAGAACGCACTTTTTGGATGGGTACTGTTCCAAAGGAGAGTATTGTGGAAAACACAGTGAATATTAAGCCCTTTGCCTATGCCATGGCGCTGATTGACGGCAAGTGGAAAATGCATATTTTGTTTTGGCTTTGGAAAAAGCAGCCGCTGCGCTATGGCGAATTAAAGCGGCTTTTGGGCAACGTAACCCACAAAATGCTGAGCGCCCAGCTGAAAGAGCTGGAGCGGGACGATATTCTTGTGCGCAAGGAGTACCACCAGGTTCCCCCAAAGGTGGAATACTCCCTTTCAAAAAAGGGGGAAACGCTGATGCCCATTCTGCACTTGCTTTGTGAATGGGGCGAAAACCACATAGAAGAATAAACAGCCCCTGCCGCTTTGGGCGGGCCCTTGCCGCGGGCAAAAAAATCCCCCGCAGAAAAACTGCGGGGGTATGTAAAAGGCGGTAAAGCTGCCTGTAAAGGAGTGGGTGGTTTATACTGCCTTACAAAAAGGGGCTGTTATTCAATGGAAATTTTCTGCGCGGTGGGCAGTTGTTTTTGCGCCTTGGGCAGGGTTAGCTCCAGCACGCCGTTGTTGTAGGCGGCCTTAATGGCGCTTGTGTCGATATCGGTTACGTCAAAGCTGCGGCTGAAAGAGCCATAGCGGCGCTCGCGGCGAATGTAGTTGCCGTCTTTGTCTTTTTCGTCGTTTTCCACCTTGCTGCTGGCGCTTACGGTAAGGGTTTCGCCCTCAATGTCTACGTGGATGTCTTCCTTTTTAAAGCCCGGGAGCTCGGCCTCCAGCAGGTAGGCGCCGTCTTTTTCGCTGATGTCGCAGCGGAACTGGGCCGAGCCGCTTACGGCGTTGTTGAAAAAGCTGCGTTCCATGTCGTCCATCAAACGGAAAATATTGTTGTCGCGGCGGGTATAGGGTACAATACTGAACATAATAATTCTTCCTTTCATAGCTGTGTGTTGTGTGGTTTTAGCAGTTTAATTTTTAAGTGCTAATGGTATTTTTGGTTGCTATATAGAAATTGGTGAAATTTTCTTTTGCAAGTACATCACCTTCCATTTGTTTGATTTATCTTTATTATAGGGCTTGTTTGTGAATAAAATGTGGAAAAATTGTGCTCAAAATGTAAATTATTAGCAGTCTACAATAAAGAGTGCTAAAATAAATAGAAAAGAATGGAGGCGGGGCCCGGCGGGCAATGCGGCCCTGCGGCATGCAAAAAAGGGAGGCCTTTAAAGGCTTCCCTTTTAAATGATATATAACGGTATATATATGATATGTAAAACCCGCCCGTGCGCAGAAGGCGGGGCCTTGCCCCGGTGCCCTAGGCAGTCTGTTTTAAAAAACGGGGCCCGCGTTTGCCGCAAAGAGCCCACCGCTTTGCCCCGGCTTTTGTGCCGCGCCTTTCGGGGCATACACCGGCGGCCTGTGCGCGCCGCCCAAAAGCTGGGGCAAGCCTTTCTGGCGGCGCCTTCCCCCAAGGCGGCCCTGCCGGGCATAAAGCTGGAAGGTAAGGGCCCGCGGGGCTACAAAATATCGGGGCTAAAAAATATCAAGGCTTTCCGGCAGGGGGGCGCCGGGCTGCGGCGCACCGCTGGGGCCCGCCAGCGGGCGTATTTTCTCTTTCCATATTTTATGGAAAAAGGCGATGGCAAGCGCCAGGCTGGCAAGCTCGGCCACGGCAAAGCTGTACCAAACGGTGTGCAGCCCCCCAAGGCGGGCCAGCAGCCAGGCCAGCGGCAGTATAAACACCAGCTGGCGCACCACCGACATAACCAAGCTGTACGAGGCCCGCCCCAGCGCCTGAAACACCCCCGAAAACACAATGGAAACCGCCGCCGCGGGAAAGCACAGGCTGATAAGCCGCAGGGCGTTCACCCCAATTTCCAGCATAAGGGGGCTGGGGTTAAAGGGGGCAAACAGCAGGGCGGGGGCCAGCCAAAACAGCAGGGTGCCCGCCAGCATAATGCAAAAGCAAACCAGCAGGTTCAGCCGAATGGTTTTTTCCACCCGGGCGCGGTGGCCCGCCCCGTAGTTGAAGGCCACAATCGAGATCATGCCGTTGTTGCAGCCAAACACCGGCAAAAACACAAAGCTTTGCAGCTTGAAGTAAATGCCCAGCACCGCCACCGCGGTGGTGCTGAAGGCGGCGAGAATAAGGTTCATAAAAAACACCATAACGCTGCCAACCGACTGCACCACAATGCTGGGCAGGCCCACCCGGTAAATGTGGCCAATGGTGGGGCGGTGGGGCCTGAAGCCCCGCAGCCGCAGGTGAATGTCGGGGTTTTTAAGCAGGTTCAGGGCAAGGCCCACCAGCATGCCCAAAAACTGGCCGATAACGGTGGAAATGGCGCCGCCCACCGCCCCCATGCGGGGAAAGCCGAAGAGGCCCAAAATCATGATGGGGTCGAGGATGAAGTTGATCATTGCCCCCGAAAGCTGGGTGGCCATGGAAAACACCGAGCGCCCGGTGGCCTGCAGCAGCCGTTCCAGCGTAATGGAAAAAAACAGCCCCGGGGAAAACACCGTTACAATAAAAAGGTAACTGGCCCCGGTTTCGCGAATGCTTTGTATTTGCAGCTGCTGGGCGGCGGTGGCCCCGGCGGGCATGGGCACAACAAGGTTGTAATACAGCTGCGAAAACAGCCCGCCCAGCAGGGCAAAGGCCAGCCAGTTGAGCAGGGTAACAAAAACGGCGTTGTTGGCAATGCGGTTTACCGCTTCAAAATTCTTTTCGCCAAGGCGCCGCGAAAGCAGGCTGTTAACGCCCACCCCGGTGCCCACGCTTACGGCTATCATTAAATTTTGCACCGGAAAGGCAAGGCTTACCGCGGTAAGGGCGTTTTCGCTTACAAAGGCCACAAACACACTGTCGAACACGTTGTACAGCGCCTGCACCAGCATGCTTACCACAATGGGCCCCGACACGCTGGCCAACAGCCGGGCAATGGGCATGGTGCCCATTTTGTTTTCCTTCAATTGTTCCATAAAATCTCCTTGGCGGGCAAAATAAAGTGGGGGCGGCGGCCATAAAAAAGCCGCAAAACTGTAATAAAAGAAAGGGAAAAAATTCACAAAGGTTTAACAATATGGGGTTAGAATAAGCTGTTATTAATAAGTGGAGGCCCTATTGTATGAAACCCCATATCTATAAAAAGCCGGAAAAGAAAAAAACAAGCAAAAAAAAGGTGGCGCTTATTGCCGGGGGCGCCGTTATGGCGGTGCTGCTGGTGTTTGTGGTTTCGGCCGCCATTTATATAAACAGCAAGTTCAGCATGCTGAACCGCTCGGTAAGCTATGAAAGCGTAATCAGCCTTTCGCCCGAGGACGAAGAGCTTACCTTTGGCGGGCTGAACCTGGACGATATAGACGTAATGGAGAACGGCGGCAACATTACCCCGCCCGAAGGGGAGGTAAACGTAAATTCCTCGGTTACCAACATTCTGCTGATTGGCTCTGACGAGCGCAGCGACGAAATTTCTTCAGATGCCCGTGCCGACAGCATGATGCTGCTTTCCATTAACAGCAAGGACAACACCTGGAAGCTGGCCTCTTTTGAGCGCGGGGTGGGGGTTTCTATTCCCAACCACTGCGACGACTGGTTAACCCACACCTTTGCCTACGGCGGCCCCGAGCTGCTGATGAAAACCCTGCGCGACTATTACAAGCTGGACATAAGCAAGTATGTGCGCATTAATTTTACCATTTTTGAAACCGGCGTTACCGACATTGGCGGGGTGGAGGTAGAGCTTACCGAGGCCGAGGCCGAGTATATGAACGGCATTGCCGGGCAGAAAAAGTGGGAGGCAGGCCCCGCCCGGCTGGACGGGCCCACCGCCCTGGTGTACGCCCGCATTCGCCATTTAGACAGCGACTGGAACCGCGTTTCGCGCCAGCGCAAGGTAATACAGGCGGCGGCCAACCAAATTGCCACCTTAAGCCCCGCCAAAATAGACGCCATTGCCAACAAGCTGCTGCCCCTGCTGGAAACAAACCTTACCAACGCCGAGCTTTGGCAGCTTTCCTTTAAAATGCCCGCCCTGCTGAGCGGGCAGGCCGCCCAAATTACCGTGCCCAAGGAGGAGGACAGCTGGGGCATTCAGCTGGCCAACGGGCGGGTGGTCATCGGCTGCGATTTTGCCGCCGAGGCCGAGAGGCTGAACCAGTTTATCACGGGGGTGCTGCCGCCCGAAGCAGAGTCCTCTTCGTCCGTTGCCGCATCCTCCGGCGCGTCTTCCGGCGCTTCCTCCCGCGGCTTGTCCTCGTCGTCCTCTTACGGGGGGCAGGCGGCCTAGCCTTGCGGGGGGTTTGTTACAGGATGCAATAAGCCATGTGGACCTACGCTCCCTGTATGGGGGTGGCTCTACATACTTTAAATAGAAAACAAGTTTATGGGTATTTACGTCGCTTTCCAGAAGGGGAGCGTGGATCTAAATATCTATGATGTTGGTAACTATGATACGGTGATTGGTCGCTCCCCGCACGGGGAGCGTGGATCTAAATTGTCCTTATCCCAATAAATGTCTGCACCAACGCGTCGCTCCCCACACGGGGAGCGTGGATCTAAATCATGCTGCGCTGTGTGGGCATGTTGTAGTCAATGGTCGCTCCCCACACGGGGAGCGAGGATC